>NZ_JADBGG010000060.1 GCF_014873765.1 Desulfomicrobium macestii
GAGTCCCGAGGCATTCGAAAAATCATTTTATCAGAGACAGCGAAACAGGGCGGCTTAACCTCCCGGTCTGTGTCCATTTTTTCTGTGGCAATCCATCCATCGCTGCCCCCTACCCCCGCTCCTTCGCCAGATACTCCATAAGAGCCTCTTCATCCATGGTCGGCGCCAGGGCGTTGCCTTGGGCGTAGGTGCAGCCGTGTTGCTGCAATGATTGCAGGCGCGTTGCGTCCTCGACGCCGGGGGCGATAAGGATGAGTCCCGTGCTTTTGGCGATGGAGGAGAGGCTTGCCAGCACGCCCGGATCGCTCTGCAGGGAAACGTCCAGCTTGAGTCCGCGCAGCGGAAAACGATGCAGGTCCGCAAGGGAGATTTGGGTCGCGTCGAAATGATCCACGACGATGCCCACCCCGGCCTTGTCCACTTCCTCGAAAACGTTTGAAAACCGCTCCGCGAAATATTTCAGCCACTCCTCGCGCACCTCAAGAACCATGGCCTCGGGGCTGAGGCCATGCTCCAGGACGACCTCCGTCAACTCCTCGATGAAGCCAAGGCGCAGGGCGTTTCTAAGAGAAATGTTGAGGCCCAGGAAAAACCTATCCCCCATGACCTGCTGAAAACGCTTCAAGGCCGAGCAGGATTTCCGGACCGCCCACGCCTCAAGTTCGAACACAACGTCGCTATGCTCGGCAAACGGCAGAAACCATTCGGCCCGCAACAGCCCCTTGCGCTTGTGATTCCAGCGCATGTACGCCTCGACTCCACGAATCGTTCCGGTCTGCAGGTGCACTATCGGCTGGAAGTGCATGCACACTTCATTTTCCAGGAGCGCGTTGCGCAACCCGCTTTCGATCCGCAAGAACTGCACGGCCTCGTTGTTCTGCCGATCGTCGAAAATAACGATCTGCCGCTCGCCCCGCTGCAGCGCCCGTCCGAGCGCGGCCCTGGCATCCTTGAGCATGTCCTTTTCGTCAGTGTAATTCCGGGGGGCCATGACCACGCCAAAGCTGCACGTTACCCGCAGCTCGCTCTGGCCGAGCTTGAAGGCCCTGGCGGTTTCCTCCTGGATGCGCTGGGCGACGCGGACGGCTCCGATGACGTCGGGGACATTGTCCAGCAATATGAAAAACTGCTCGGAATCCAGATATGCCGGAATATCGAGGGTACGCAGGCATTTTACGGTCCGCTTTGCAAGCATTTCAAAAAATGCCCTCTGATCTTCGATCTGGAGGAGAACCTGCTCCGCATTGTCGACGCCCATGACCAGCACGGCGAAAGCGTAGTCCGGGTGTCGAATGGACCGCTTCAGGGCGTACTGCAGGCTGTCGGAAAACGTGTGGTCGGAACCTGCTTTCGGGCTATCCGAGCCCGGCGAATCCGCGGCCGGATGATAATGCGCGGAGAAAAAAAGCGGATGGCCCTTCTCATCCTTGTGCAGATAGACGCGGACATGGCAGGGCACGAACTTTCCACCGGACGTCTGCAGCTCCGTATCAAGTTCCTGTGGGCGGCCGGTTTCAAGAAGGGAGGCCAGGACATTTTCCTGCAAGGCCTGAAAATCCAGGCTCGCCAGATCGACGGTCCAGTTCCGTGTCGTAAGATCGTATCGGGAATATCCGCAAAGATTGAGGAAAGCCTCGTTTCCTCCCAGAATCCGCCCGTCGGCATACCCGGCCAACACCGGCGTTTCCAGATGGCTCAGTATCTCTTCCATGAAAACATTTTTCTGCGCCAGGCGGTGATATTCGACAAACCCGTCGAGAACCGAATCGGCCAGAGTCGGTGCCCCGGCATGTCTGTCCGTTTCGGAAGACAAATCCGGCCGCAGATAGACATCCGAATCGATGATCACGGCGGGAGAGGTCATGAGCGCGCCCAAAACTTCGGGCTGCAAAGGGGGACGCACCAGCGTGAAGGACACCATGGCCGACCTGTGCCCCCCGGAGCGCAGAGGCGTCTGGCCTGCAAGATCATCCGTAACGGGCTGCGAAGGAGGCTCGGCACGGACGACGCAAACCGTGAACGCGCCACCCGCCTCATTCAAAAAAAGATCCGGCGCCAATGGAACGACTTCTCCCTCTGCATCGAAAATCGTATCTCCGCGCAGGTGGCTTCGCACCTGGCCCCGGCATTTCCAGTCTTCCTCGCCGCCGTCAGGCACAAGCCGATGGCCTGCACGTCGTGCCTGCGTTTTGAGTGCATCAAAAAAATTGCGGACGCTCTGCCCGGAAGTGCAGATCACAATGCAAGAATCGACAGGCAGAAGAAGGAGAAAGTTGTCCAGATCGGGAGAGACACGACGCAAACGGAAATATTCCGTTTTTCCTGAAGCATTCAAGGAAGGAAATGAGAAAAAAACCAATTCTTCCGGTGAAAGCAAGTTATTACTCACGGCACATCCCGGGTGATTTATCTCATCTATTGGAACTCGGACTTGCGTGAAAGTATCAAGACACAATCTTTTTTTCTATACATTGCGGTCTTAAAGTCAACGAAAGTGGCATTATCCCCGTCGCCACAGCCATTGCAAAAAGCTGCCGGATTTTTCCGGTTTCCTTTCCGCGGGGATGGACGGGGTTTGGGCGGGTGGAACCTGGGGAGTGATGGCCTCGGGTTGCGCGGGGGCCGGCTGCCCGGATTGCTCTGGGTTCGTTTCCCCGGCCTTTACGGGTTTGCTGCCGGCTCGATTCTGCAGATCCGCAAGCTCCAGGGCCATGAGCTGCACGTCCGTGCCCCAGGCCGCGAAGCGCTCCTCCATGACCGTCAGGCGGCGCTCCATGGCGGCCAGACGCTCCTCCATATCCGGCGTGACCTCCATCCCGGCCGAAGGCTGCGTGTCCGCCGAGGGCTGAACGCCGTTTGAATGCAGCATGGGCGCCATGTCCCGGGCCACGTCCTGCACCACCTCGGGGCCGATGATGGCCAGCTCGTCGGCAAAACCGTGCACCAGGGCGGCGTCGCAGATGATGTTGATCAGACGCGGCACCCCGGCCGACACGGTGTGGATGGCCTCCATGGCCTCGGGTGCGACCTTGGGTCCGCCTGGGTCTCTGAGACCAACAAAACCCCAATTTCATTCACTTTTTTCTCAAAAAAGGCCCTTTTTTCGACCTTAGAATGAGGTCATCAGCCAAAAATCAGCCTATTTTTATATCTAACAATCAAATATCATTAATAAAAACTCGCGTTGCGGACCTTCAGAATCTCCATTCCACCATGTTCCCGCAATCTATCTGCGGTCCGTACGGGGCCGGTTGCTCGCCGAGCATGTTGCTTTCGTCCTTCAGAATGGGCGCGTATCCGCTCTGCCTGCGCACATGATCCACGAACTTCTCGCTCCCAACGGCCAGCTCCGCTGTCCACACATCGTCCCGGCACAGATGCCCGCGCCTGACCACGTTCTCCACCCACCCCGCATAATGCTCTGGAAATATCGGATCATCCGGCATGCCTGCCAGCCTGGACAACTCGGACAGATTCACTGTCTTGTAGCGCTGCTTGGGCTTCACGATCTCGTGATAACCGCCGTGCTTCCACTCCGAGGGATGCCTGACCACTTTGGCCCGAACCATGTTGGTGTCGATGTACAGCGAGCAGCGCACCAGATGCTCTCCGCTCTCCACCGCCGTGGCATGATAGCGCCGCTCCCAGAAGCTTCCCTTGCGGTCGCTCTTTTTGTTGTAGGCGGCGGCCACCTTGGAACCCAGATCGCGCATCATCTCGGGAATCGCGTTCTTGTCTGAGGGACTGACCACAAGCAGGTGAACATGGTTGGAAGTCACCGTGAAGTTCAGCACCGGCACCCGGTAGCGGGCCTGATTTTCAAAGAGCGTGTCCGTCAGCAGTTTGCGGTACAAAGCCTGGTTCAAAAGAAAGTCCCGGTTGTGACAACGGGCAGTCAGATGCCAGACATAACCAGGATCGAAAAATCGTTGCGGGTAACCCATGCAGTCCAGACCGGCGTTGAAAGGCGCTCCAATCGACCCGGACCGATGTTCCATCGATCTGAGTCACGCATCATCCAAAGCTTGCGCGTTTATGCTCCCCGTCGTCGCTTGTGGAGAAACAATCTTTATGCGCGCCGCCTGGATAGACTGCTACCAGCGCAGAAATCATATTCCAATTGGACCTGCTACCCATTCTGTCCGAAAATCGCTGGCCTCCAAAAAATTTAGGCCCCGTCCAGGTCTCTGAGACCTAGAACAATCCTTGCGAACAGTGAGCGGTGATCGGAAAAAGACAACGGGATCAGGAACTGACCCTTGTCAGCGGCCTGCCCTAAAGTCGGACACGTATCTTTCCGGATTCTCACCTAAAAACGCAAAAGAGTTTACAAGACCCGTGCCATGAAGCCTTTTTACTCCACACACCGAAAAGCCCCGCCAGACGGGGCTTTTCTTGGTTTACGCGGAAGTGAATACAAGGACGGGGTGTCTGATTTTGTTGGACAGGATTGGGGAGGCAACGACCGGAGGACGACAAAGGCAACGACCGGAGAACGGGAAAGGCAATCCAGATGAGGGCGTCTATCGCTGCCTCCGTCGCTGGTTCTATCGCTGCCTCCGTCGATGCGGCTTGGGACAGTTTTTTCCTCGGCGGCCTGACCGTCACCGACGACTTCATGGCCGAACGGCCCGAACAGGCACAGTCAGAACGGGAAGCATTGTAACCATGCTCAAATATCTTCTGGACACGAACATCGTCATCTACGTCATCAAGAACCGCCCCCTGTCTGTCCTTAAGAGCATGAACTACCCGCCCCTATGCGTTGCTGCATAGGCGGGGTTTCGTGCTTCGACAGGGTTGCTCGGCTTGTGGGCCAAGTCTCACACCCCTCCACACCTCGGACGGTTCCCGGCCGGCCAGGGCTAAGCCCCGGAAAAGTATGTTGATGGCGGCGTTCTGGTCGCGGTCCATGACCAAGCCGCAATGGGGGCAGTCGTGAACACGGACGGAAAGGTCCTTGAGGACCGTTGTCCCGCATCGGCTGCACTCCTGCGTCGTACCCTTGGGGTTCACTCTGACGAACTCGCAGCCAGCCTCTTCCGCTTTGCTGCCGAGCATCGCCAGGAAACGCCCAAGGGCTGCGTCAGCCATGGTCCTGTTCAGTCCACGCTTCCGCTTGCCGCCTTTTGCCATCATGTTTTTGACCGCCAGGTCCTCCACCGCCAAAAAGGCAGTGGTTGAAACGAGCCTGGCTGCCCTTTTGTCCAAATAGTCCTTGCGTCGGTTCGCGACGCGCTCATGAATGCGCGAGAGTTCGCGCACAGCCTTCCTGCGGTTCGATGAGCCTTTCTTCTTCCGCGAGACGCTACGGCTGGCGGTCCTGATTTTGGCCGCATCCTCATCAAAATGGCGCTTGCGCAGGATTCTGGCGCCTTCAGCCAGGACGCCAAGCGATTGGAGTCCGGCATCGAGTCCGGTCATGGACTCGGGGTCCTTGGCGACGGGCCGGGCAAGAACCGAAAGCGTAGTGCTGTAGGTGATGGTCGCGTACCACTTGTCCCGGTCCCTGCGGATCGTACAGCAGGTCATCTGCTTCCGATCCAGGCCCAGGAGGTTCACGCGACACGTGCCCCGAAGCTTGATGTGGCCAAGATTGGACACGACAAGGACGCCGCGGCCACCACCAAGCTCAGTCAGCTTCCAGCCCGCTACGCAGGGATAGGTGAAACTGTCGAAGCGGTCCTTGGCCCTGAAGCGCGGATACCCGGGCTTCTGCCCGCTCTTCAGGCGACGGAAAAACGCTTTGAACGCCCGGTCCACGCGCCTGACGGTTTCCTGCAGGGCGTGAGACCCGAGCGGCAGATACCATGTCTTCTCCGCCTTCATGGCGGGCAGCGCGTTCTGCTGCTCGTTGTAGGAGACGGAGCGTTTTTCCTCGCGCCAGGCGTCCCGGCGCTCGGCGAGGCTCTGGTTGTAGAGCAGTCGATGCAACTCAAGCCAGGACTCAAGCTGCCTGACTTGTTTGGCTGTCGGATACAGCCTCAATGTGCAATTTCTTGTTGCCTTCGACATATTAAAACTATATATAGTTCATTATGGAAAAGTCAACATTAAATACGTATTCTCACTGCTCTTTCAGGATAATTTATCACATAGTTTTTGTGACTAAATACCGGAGACCGGTACTGACCGACACCATGCGCGATCGTCTGAAAGAGCTGTTCAGCCGCATCTGCGACAACGCCAAGTGTGTTCTGGTCGAGATGGACGGCGAGGCCGACCACGTCCATCTGCTCGTGGACGCGAGCCCGAATGTCCAACCGTCGCGACTCGTGAATACGCTCAAGACCATCAGTTCCCGAGAACTGCGCAAGGAATTCGCAGTGGAGTTGGCGAGACACTATTGGAAGCCAGTCCTGTGGGCGCGAGCGTACTGCGTCCTCTCCGCGGGCGGAGCTCCGCTTGATGTGATCAGGAAATACATCCAGAATCAGGACAAAGACACCGACTAACTCCACCCTGGACGAGGATGGAAAATGCGTCGGGAATTTTGTTCAACAGTTTGGGATTTCACTGAAAACGAATGCGATCGAGTTCTGATGTTTTTTACTTTCTTGTGTCATTTTTATGTAAGCGCTCAGACGTCCGCATCTTCCCTGGACGTGTCTGATCTGCGATAGAAGCAAGAGTCTTTACTTTTTGCGCGGCTTGGGCTTGGGGAGGCTTGGGAGAAGGGATTTGTCCACGTGCTGCGGCATGAGCGCTTTCATGTCTTCCGTGGTCTGCACTGCGGGGAAGCGTTCGAAGAGGAATTTCAGGTAGGCTTGGGGCTCGATTTCGTTGGCCTTGGCGGTTTCCACCAGCGAGAACAGCATGGCGCTGGCGTCGGCACCTTTGGGTACTCCGGCAAAGAGCCAGTTTTTACGGCCCAGGGCTACGGGGCGGATGGCGTTCTCGGCCGCGTTGTTGTCAGGCGTGAGCAATCCGCAGTCCACGTAGCGCACTGCCCGGCTCCACTGGTTGCGAGCGTAGGTCATGGCCTGCCCGAGCAAGCTCTTGGGCGGGAAGTGGTCGATGCGGTCATCGAGGATGGTCCGAATCTCGTCGAGGATGGGGACGGCCTGCTCCCGCCGCTTGGAGACTTTTTCCTCCGGCGACAGCTCTTTGATATTGTGCTCGACTTTGTAGAGCAGCCCGATGAGATCCAGGATCTCCTTGGCCGTCCCGTGCATGACCTTCTTCGAGGTCTCCTCTTGGACGTCGACGAACTTACGACGGATGTGGGCCATGCAGCCGACATGGATGATGTCGTCCGATTCGCCGAGAGCCTGATACCCTGCGTAGCCGTCGGTTTGGATGTAACCTTTGAACTCGCCCAGATACTCTTTCGGGACAGAGCCCGACCTGGTCGGGTCGTAGCGATAGACCACGGTCGGCCGATCGGGTTTGCCGCCACGGAAGAGCCACAGGTATGACGTCGAGGTGTCGGGTCGCCCTGGTTCCTTGAGGACTTGCAGAGTGGTTTCGTCCATGTTGATGACTGGTCCGGAGCGGATTTCCGCTCGGAACAGCTCATGAAGCGACTCCAGCGCCTTGGCCACGGCCATGGCCCACCCGGACATGGAATGACGCGGAATGTCCACGCCCAGACGGGCAAACTGCTTGGTCTGGCGGTAGAACGGCATGGCATCGACGAACTTTGCGGTAATGACCTGCGCCAGCAGGCTCGGAGTGGCCATACCCTTGGGGATGATTTGCGGTGGCATGGGCGCGATGCGCACCACCGGCATGCCCTCCTCGCCGTCGCAGGCCGGACAGGCGTATTTGGGCCGGATATGGCGCTCCACCTGCATGACGGCCGGGACGTAGTCGAGCTTTTCGGAGACCTCTTCGCCGATGCGCTTCAGACAAGTCCCGCAGGCGCAGACTTTCTGATCCTCGGGCAGATCGTGGATGATTTCGATGCGCGGCAGATGATCCGGCAGCGGTTTACGCCCACGCTTGGTCCTGGTGTGTGCCGGGATCTCGACGACAGGCACTTCCACCGGTTTCGCTTCTGCGATCCTAACCAAGGGCAGAGGCAGGATGCCCTGGAAGAGGTCTTTGGATTTCTCGGACTTGGGAGCGTATAGGGCGGCCTGCAACAGGGCCACGCGGTCCTGAAGATGGCGGTTTTGTTGGTAGTAATCCCAGACCAGATGCTTGAGTTGCCCGACGTCATCGGGAAGATTTTCGATGTCTCCCATGCAAGTGTGCTTAGCAATAATGCATTGAAATAGCAAAGATTTTATTGCTACAGAACCGATTTGTAGTGTAGCCTTTGGTGCGCTCCTTGCGGCGAGAGGGTAAGTCCATCAAGGAGCCAGCCGAGCTGTTGCGGAGTGATGTTTATGACCTCAGACACCCGCTCGGGCCAGCAGAATCGATGCTTTTCCAGACGCTTGTGCCAGAGGCAGAAGCCGTTGCGATCCCAGTACAGCACCTTGATGGCGTCGCGTCTGCGGTTGCAGAAGACGAAGAGGTGCCCGGAGAAAGGATCCAGATCGAGGATGCCCTGGACCGTCATGCTCAGCCTGTCGATACCGGCTCGCACGTCCGTAACTCCAGGGGCAAGATAGACCTTTGTTGCGGGCATTCTCAGCATCGAGGCTCCAGCACGGACAACAGCCTGGTCAGCGTGCCCTCGTCGAAGTCGGCAGGGACATCCAGGGCGTAGCGATTACCGACCAGAAGACCTATAGACGGAGCCTTCGCAGCTAGCGTGAATGGGAGAGGGACAATCGCGGGCGGCAAGGCGGGCACATCCACTGTTGCCGAGCGCGATTTGCGTAGCCAGTAACGAAACGAACTGAAATCCAGGCCGTGCGCCGTGCAATACGCGGCCTTGCTCATGCCGCTTTGCCGCCACTGCTCCACATGAGCGAGCCATCGGGCAGCACGGTTCTGGCGGATGCGAGATTTCATGAGGACCTCCTTGGATTGAAGGTCCTTTATCTCATAGCTTGAAATTATTGGAAGATGGGCTCTATTGAGCGCTTACCTTACATTTTTATTTCAAAATTTTAGCGCCTTCTACGGTTAAAATTTTGCCAATATCCACATTGGATTTGACTTGATTTTTGGAACTTTTTTCCAATATAATCCCAGCGTTTTGGGTAGGTTTACAACAGCATTTAGCCTCTAGTAGGACATTATTGTGGCAAGTTTTCAGCGGTCCAAAAATCAAATTTTTTAGGCTTTCACTGAATTTTTTTCGAGCTTATTGAACCAGCCCTTGGCGCGACATACCAAGACCTTGAGCCCCCTAGACGGCCGACTTTAGAGCCGCCTTATGGGGGCCGCCTTGCGGCCCTGCTATGGGAACCCTTGATCCCGCTTTGGTGAGCCCTTTTTATTCCCGCCGCCATCGCCCCTATTCCGGCGCATGCCGGGGTGCATTTGTCATTGCCGCCAAGTGGCATGGCCAGGAGCTGTTTTGGCTGGACCATTCCGGCCTTGGCTGGACCTGGAAAATTTCACCTTGGCTGGGACCTGTTCTGACCACGTTGGCTGGACCAAAAACCAGGGCTCCTGGCCTGGCCAACGACTGGCCCCGGATCGGCCAGGAGCCTCCGTCGCCCGGAGAGTCCTGTCACAGCAAGGGTTCCCAGGCCTTTCGCCTGGCGGGGACCGGCCCCGGGCGGGCAGCTCCGGCCCGAAGAGGGCATGCTGTTCGTGCGTGGGGGGCCGCCAATTTGGACCCCAGAGGGCTGTTTGCGGCCTTGAAGGATCCTAAACCGGCCTTGGGCTATCCGGGGCCTTTTAGGCGGCGCAAACGCCTTTTTGGCGTTTTTTTGCCCCCCCCCCGGGGCGCACGGCCTCCTGGATGGGCGGGCTATGTGCGCTATCCCTTGAATCCAGCGCAGGCGGGGCCTTACGGCCCGTTTTTGGCCATACCTGGCGCTTGTCATCGCGGACGGCCGGTTCCGGCGGAGCCGGGGCCGTAAGCGCGGGCTTTTGGGGGGATCCAGGGCTCTTGAAGCCTTGGTGGCCCTTGATCTTCGGACTTGGCTGGACCTGGACTGGTTTGAGAAAACCTGATGTTCTCGCGGCTCAGAGGCGGCCCCGGCCGGCGGAAGCCGTGCGCTCTGGGCACAGTGCCGGGCGGCCGGGTCATGGTGGCCCCTAAACCGTTTTTGGGGGACCCAGGGCTCTGGCCAGGGGGATCCATGGCTTTACTGGCTGGACCTGGACGGTTTTGTTTTGGCTGGACCTAAAACGGCTTTGGGAGTCGAAAATGCGAAGGAAGTTTTGTTGGGATGGCGAGGTGTGTGTGCGGGGGTACCCAGGGACGTTTTGAGTGCGAGATTTGGACTAGGGGGCTGGGAGGGGTGTAAATGCGGGCCTGGGCGATTGTTACGGAGATCGCTTCCCCAAGATTGGAGCGTGACACGCTCATGATGACAAGGCGTGTGGCACGTTTTTGCTTTTTTACCCACTATTTCTCTATTTTTGGCATATTTTATTGCTTTTTTGCCTGATTTTATGCATTAAATTTAAAACAAAAGCCACCAAGGATTCTCATGGATAAAACAACGCCAAAAGATAAATATTTGACAATTAGAACAAACGATGAAGAGTTAATGATCATCGAGGCTAGAGCGTACCTTGCTGGGGTCAGTCGTAGCGATTTCGTTCGCGGAATGATTGAAAAGTCTTGGGGAAACCGCCTTGCCAAGGCTCACCGTCCTTATGTTGCAATAGCCGGCGTTCTGCTTGATGTTTCCAATAAATTGTTAAAAATTGCCTCGCATGAAAAGCTGTCAGAAATCGAAAAAAAACAGCTACTAAAGACTAGCCAAAAGCTAGACATCGTCTTGGATCAAATTACTGAAAGAATGGCATTAGATCAGGAGGCTTCCTTAAGTGCTGATAATGAGGAAGAGGCTTTCGAATAGTCGCGATAAAGGCTTAAATTTAATGAGGTATATCCTTCGCGACACCGGGGACAACCCTCGTGGTTTTTTTAATTCGAAAACGCAAGAAGAAAGAAAGTTTTTTGCAGAGGTTGAAGCGTTGATGTTTCGTTCAACTTACCTAGAAATTCCTATCTCTCATTTTGTAATTAGTTTTCCTGAAAAAGAGAAAAGAAAAGCGTTTGAAAATGCCAGAGAAATCGCCTTTAAGTTTTTAAAAAAAATGTCCATGGAAGACGCCCTTTCTGCTTTTGGAGCGCACACAGATTCTGATTATTTTCATATCCACGTTGGTGCCAATATGATTGATGTTTTTTCAAAGAAATCTCTCAATCAAGAAGGGCTTGTTCGCCAAGTGATGGAGGCTACTTCCGAGCTTTGCAGAGAGTTTGATTTTACGTCTCCTCTTAACGATTATAGGATGGTTCTTCTTGGTATCAAAGCTTGTTTTAAAAGTGGCGACTGGGATACCATCCACGAAACCCTTGAAACCATGTCCTCGCAGATAGAAAATAACTCAGATAAAAATGGGTATGTTTTGAAGACTGGCCGATGGGAGACGGAGCTTGGCACTATTACAGGGTTTCCCTCCGCAGCGAGATATTTTGACCAGATGGGACCGGTCCCGCCCAGACCAAAAAATACACCCCCGGCAAAACCAAATTTTTGGGTGATGAAAAAAGCGGCGCAGTCGCGCATTTACAAAGAGAAGCGAAAAATCACTGAAGACTTCGATAAAAAACTGAGTGTCGCGGAGATGTATGCTCGTTGCCGATTTGACGAGGAAAAGGCATGGGTGCGCATTCCGGACAAACTGACCAGTGATTCCACGGGAAACCGCCCACCCGTTCCGGCTGAAACTGACCAGAGAATCGGAGCGAAGCGATGCTGG
>NZ_JADBGG010000061.1 GCF_014873765.1 Desulfomicrobium macestii
CCAGAGAAGGCCCTCGATTGTTCAGAAGTATTTCCACGGACAACATGTTCGATACGCAGCCTAAAATGTTAACTGTTTAGGGCTCGGAGTAATATAACCACATGACAACCGATAAATGCAATGAATTATCACTGGATGAACGTAAAAATCAATATGATGAACGCACTCTGTGACAAATAGAGAACGCGAAGTTTTGGAGCGACTTCTCAATCTCGTGCTTCGTGGCACCACTCTTGTCAGTAAATTCGCCCTCCTCTTTGTTTTGGCCAAATTTCTCGAGCCTCTGGAGGTAGGGCTTTACGGACTTTTCAGTGCAACCATTTTTTACTGCCTGATGGCTTTAGGGTTCGACTTTTATACATACTCTACTCGGGAACTTATTGTTACAGATAAAAAAAAATGGGCGGCAATGCTCCGTGACCAAGGTATTTTCTATACAATCACATACACAATATTGATCCCAGCGAGTTTTTTGGTTTTTCCCTTTGTTGGCGCTGGAGCATCTCGCCCAGGAACTTAACAGACTACTTGTAGCAATCTCAGAACCTCTCTGGGCCAGCGTTATCCTGTTTATACGGCAGGGATGCTGGGCAATCATGACGGCAGTCATATTATGGATTATTCCAGAGCAGAGGCATCTCTCGTTTGTCCTCGCTGCATGGACACTAGGCGTATCCGGCGCATGCTTCCTGGGCTTTATCCGATTACGCAACGTGGACTTGAGTTCCCTACAGCTGCCTATCGATTGGAAGTGGATCAAAAAAGGGATCAAAGTGGCTTTCCCCTTTTTACTGGCTACACTTTCACTACGAGCTCTTTACACTTTTGATCGATATTGGGTCGAGGCTATAAGCGGTCTTGAAGTTCTTGCAGCGTATGTTTTTTTTGCCGGAATCGCCAACGCCATCATGAGTTTTCTTGATGCGGCGGTTTTTTCGTTCACCTATCCAGAATTGATAGCTGCTGTCGGAAGAAAGGATGCAAAAAGATTCAAAGATCAATTGCGACGCATGGGCATTCAGACCATTTTATTGACATTAACACTTTCTGCATCAGCTATAATATTAACAGGTCCAATTATACATTGGATCAAGAGAGATGTGTACTCTCAACACTTATCACTACTTTTTTGGACAATTTTCGCCACAGCGATATCAGCTGTCAGCATGATTCCGCACTACGGTCTTTATGCATTACGTGAAGATACAAGCATTATAGTAGGACATATTTTTTCACTACCAATTTTTTTTATTGTAACAGTTGCATTATCAAAATTTTACGACACGACATCAATTCCAATGTCACTTACTTTCACATTTTTATCCCTCCTTATATTTAAATACATCATGCTAAAACGAAACAGTACATTCGCAGCATGACAACGGGATCAATTCACTAAGAACAAGGTTAAAACATGCTCAAAGAATCAACTATTCTGGTGACTGGCGGAACTGGATCTTTTGGAAATGCCTTTGTGCCCATGACATTAAGCAAATTTAATCCTAAAAAAATCATAATATTGTCTCGCGATGAAATGAAACAGTGGGACATGGCAAAAAAATTCCAGGATGATTCACGAGTTCGATTTTTCATAGGCGACGTCAGGGATCGAGAACGTCTGTACCGGGCGCTTGATGGCGTTGACTACGTGGTCCACGCTGCCGCCACTAAGATAGTACCAACGGCCGAATACAACCCCTTCGAATGCGTTAAAACGAACATCAACGGCGCCACGAACCTCATAGATGCCTGCATCGACAAAGGAGTCAAACGGGTAGTCGCCCTTTCGACGGACAAGGCCAGCAGCCCTGTGAACCTTTACGGCGCCACCAAACTAGCTTCGGACAAGCTCTTTGTAGCCGGGAACTCCTATTCCGGAAGCAAAACGACGAGATTCGCCGTGGTCCGCTATGGCAATGTCATGGGCTCAAGAGGTTCGGTCATTCCTTTCTTCCTTTCCATCAAGAACAAGGGCGTGCTGCCTATTACCGACGAGCGCATGACACGGTTCATGATTTCTCTTGAGCAGGGCGTCGAGCTCGTCTGGCATGCTTTCGAAGACATGCAGGGCGGAGAAATCTATGTCAAAAAAATCCCTTCCATGAAGGTCACAGATCTCGCCTTGACCATCGCTCCCAACGCCAAACTCGAATTCATCGGCATCCGCCCCGGAGAAAAGCTGCACGAACAGATGATCGGGGAAGATGACTCCTACTACACTTACGAATATCCAGAGCATTACAAAATCCTTCCCGCCATCAACGGCTGGGCGAGCTGCAGCAAGCGGATCAAGGACGGAAAGAAAGTTCCTGAAGGCTTCAGCTACACCAGCAACAACAATGCGGAGTGGATGGCCCCGGGTGAACTGGAGGCATGGATAGATAGCAACAGTGACAAGATAGGAAACATCTGATCATGATCCCATACGGTCGCCAGGAAATAACCCAGGCGGATATTGACGCGGTCGTTGATGTCCTGCGTTCGGATTTTCTTACGCAGGGCCCGATGGTTCCACGTTTCGAGCAGACTGTTGCCAACCATGTGGGGGCCGAGCACGCGGTTGCGGTCAACAGCGCCACATCGGCTCTGCACACAGCCTGCCTGGCGCTTGGACTTGGACCCGGTGACTGGCTTTGGACAAGCCCGATAACGTTCGTTGCTTCGGCGAATTGCGGCCCGTACTGCGGCGCCAAGGTAGACTTCGTCGACATCGATCCGCGCACGTACAACCTCTGCCCCAATGCCCTGGCGAGAAAGCTCGAACAGGCCGAACGCGAAGGCCGCCTGCCCAAAATCGTGATCCCTGTTCATCTCTGCGGACAGCCTTGCAACATGACCGCCATCCATGCCTTAGGCGAACGCTACGGATTCAAGATCATTGAAGACGCGTCCCATGCGATCGGCGGAAAATTTCGAGGCGAATTCATCGGCAATTGTCGCTACAGCGACATAACTATTTTCAGCTTCCACCCCGTCAAGATCATCACCACCGCAGAAGGCGGCATGGCGACGACGAACGACGCCCGCCTGGCGGAACGGATGTCCCTGTTGCGTAGTCACGGCATCACCCGCGATTCGGGCCTGATGACGCACGAACCTGACGGCCCCTGGTACTACCAGCAGATTGATCTTGGCTTCAATTACCGCATGACCGAACTGCAGGCGGCCCTCGGCGTCAGCCAGATGAAAAGACTGGATGAATTCGTGGCGCGTCGCCATGCCCTGGCCCGCCGTTATGATGAAATGCTTGCAGAGCTTCCCGTGGTCACGCCCTGGCAGCACCCGGACTCGTATTCAGGTCTCCATCTGTATGTGATTCGCCTGGACCCAGCCCAGACAGGAAGGCGCCAACTCCACGTCTTCGAGAGTCTGCGCGACCAGGGCATCGGCGTGAATGTGCATTACATTCCTGTTCATACCCAGCCCTTCTACCGTAACTTGGGTTTTGAGCCCGGAGATTTCCCCCAGGCCGAGCGCTATTATGCCGAAGCCATCAGCCTTCCCATGTTCCACGGCATGACCGAAGCCCAGCAGGACGCCGTCGTGGAAGCGCTTCGCAAGGCGGTGCAACAATGAAGCTGGCGGTGATTCCTGCACGGGGAGGCAGCAAGCGCATTCCCCGAAAGAACATCAGGGAATTCTGTGGCAGGCCCATGATTGCCTGGGCCATCGAAGCGGCACGGGAGAGCGGATGTTTCGACCGGATCATCGTTTCAACTGACGATGCCGAGATAGCCGAAATTTCCTTGCAATGGGGGGCCAAAGCGCCCTTCGTCCGTCCGAAAGCGCTGTCTGATGACCACACGGGAACAATTCCTGTCATTGCGCACGCGATAGACTGGCATCTGAAGCATACGACTGAGAAACCGGAAGAAGTCTGCTGTGTATATGCAACCGCCCCCTTCGTTCGCCCGGCGGACCTGCACCAGGGCCTTGAAGCCCTGCTTCACCAGGGGTGCGACTACGTATTTTCCGTAACCAGCTTCCCCTTCCCGATCCAACGCGCTGTCCGCATCAAAAAAAACGGAAGGGTCGAAATGTTTCATTCCGAGCACTTCAACACTCGCTCTCAAGACCTGGAAGAAAGCTACCACGATGCCGGCCAGTTTTATTGGGGCCGGGCGGAAGCCTGGCTCGAAGGACGGCCGATATTCAATTCCAACGCCATCCCTGTCATCCTGCCACGCCATCGGGTTCAGGACATTGACACCGTCGAGGATTGGCGGCGGGCGGAATTGATGTTCACGACACTGCGCCAGCGTGAGGAATCGTGATGAATCCGAGAAAAATCGCCTTTCGCGTCGATGCATCGCTGAAAATCGGGACAGGGCATGTCATGCGCTGTCTGACGCTCGCGGAGGCCCTGCGTGATCGCGGATGCGAAAGTACGTTCATCTGCCGCGAACACCCTGGAAACTTGATTGATTTGATCTCCGAACGTGGCTTTACCGCCCTCGGTCTTCCTGCGGTGGATGTAGCGCAGGACTTGGGGCTTGAGCTTAATTTGCCGCCCCATGCGGCATGGCTTGGCGCGGATTGGCGCACAGACGCTACGCAGACTCGCAAGGCTATAGGAGATGTAACCGCCGATTGGCTTGTGATCGACCACTATGCGATCGATGAAAGATGGGAGCGGAAGTTACGGCCGGCCTGCCGCAGGCTGATGGTCATAGACGACCTGGCCGATCGTAACCATGATTGCGACCTGCTGCTGGATCAAAATCTGGTCGAAGGCTGGCAGGACCGCTATCGCGGCAACGTTCCCGAAAATTGCGCATTGCTGCTCGGCCCTGAATATGCCTTGCTGCAACCCCTGTACTCCGAACTGCATGACCGGGTTCCTCCCCGGGAAGGCCCGATCCACCGCATCCTTGTCTATTTCGGGGGTGCCGATACCGACAATCTGACGGGAATGGTCATTTCCGCTTTTGGGACGCTCAAAACCGAAGACGTTTCCATGGACGTGGTAATCAATTCCGCAAGCCCCCACGCCGAATCACTGTGGAAATTGGCGACCAGAGATGGTCGAATCCGCCTGCATGAACGCCTTCCAAGCCTCGAGCACCTGATGGCCAAGGCCGATTTCGCTGTCGGTGCAGGCGGGGCTACATCATGGGAAAGATGCAGCCTAGGGTTGCCAAGCATAGTCATCACTCTTGCCGAAAACCAGAGGCCTATTGCGGCCGAACTGCATAAGCAAAGATTTATCCAGTGGCTTGGCCACAAGAATGAAGTCGATGAGCACGGCATGGCCGAAGCTCTTAAAAGTCTCATGAAAAATGGATTGGAGAGCGGCTGGTCCGAGCGATGCGGCCATGCCGTTGACGGCAAAGGAACGTCAAGGGTCGGCAGTCTTCTCGTTGTAGGCGATAAAAATTCTTTACGCGCACGTCCTGCAACAATGGATGACGAAATCAATGTGCTTCGCTGGTCCAATTTTTTGTCAACATGCTCACATACCTCAATACAAAATATTCATCATTCAATAGAGATTACAAATAATTTCCGAAAACATTTGCGAGACATCGATACGTATCATGTTTTCATCGTCGAAACTTCAAGCAAAATTCCCGTATCCCTGATTTATTTTTCACGCCAGGAGACGTCATGGTCCATCAGGATATTGCATGCGCCTCACCTTGGAAGCTTCATAAGAGATGAGATGATCCTGGAAGAAGCACTGCGTGTATTGAGAGAGAATGCGACAGGAGTCTTGATTTTTTCAGACACGCAGAATTCCAGCATGTCTCCAGTGAGTGTTGCGAATAGGCAGGGCCAATACACGAACGCTGCGAAGCAAAAACGATTGGAAATTGCCGTATGCACGGATCGAGGCAGTTGGATCAACGCCTCTGTCCCTACGCTGATCGTGGGTTGGCTGGCCGAAGGGCATTCCGTCAGTTGGTCGCATGACGCATCTACTCTGCCCGGCGGCGATCTGTGTTTCTATCTGAGCTACGGCCGGATCGTCGACGCCAAGACTCGCTCGCGTTACAGCAACAATATCGTTGTACATGCCAGCGACCTCCCTAAAGGACGCGGCTGGTCTCCGGCAAGCTGGCTTATCATGGAAGGCGCAGAGCGCATCCCGGTCACCCTGCTTGAGGCGGTTGACGCCGTCGATGCCGGTCCAATCTATCTTCAGAAATGGATTCCCCTCCATGGCACGGAACTCATCGACGACTGGAGAGAGTTGATCGCCGATGCGACGATCGAACTTGCCCGGTCATTCGTCTCCAGGCATCCTGAAATTCTCCATGAGGCAAGGGAGCAGACCGGCAAAAGCAGCTCATACCCCCGCCGCCGGGCCACAGACAGCGAATTGGATCCCGCCAAGACTCTTGCTGAACAATTCAATCACCTGCGCATCGTCGACAACGAGGACTATCCCGCGTTCTTCAGACACAAGGGCCAGGAATTTATCCTGAAAATATGCAGACGACCATCCAGCAGAGGAAAGGATTCATGACAGTCATGATCAACGGCCGTGCCATCGGCCCCGGCCATGAGCCCTATATCATCGCCGAACTGTCAGCCAACCACAACGGTTCGCTGGAGCGGGCGCTTCAAACCATCGAAGCCGCACATCGGTGCGGTGCTGACGCCATCAAGCTCCAGACGTACACTGCGGACACCCTGACCATCGACTGCGACGCTCCGGATTTCCTCATCAAGGGAGGACTCTGGGACGGTTTCAAGCTGTACGATCTCTATAAATGGGCCGAAACCCCGTATGAATGGCACCAGGAGATATTCAATCATGCCAGGAAGCTCGGCATAACCATTTTTTCCACTCCTTTTGACGAAACAGCCGTGGATCTTCTGGAAGACCTCGGCACCCCTGCGTACAAAATCGCGTCCTTCGAAATCGTAGATCTTCCGCTTATCAGCTATGCCGCCAGCACTGGTAAGCCCATGATCATTTCGACCGGCATGGCCAGCGAAGAAGAAATTGAGGAGGCGATCACTACTGCACACGAAGCCGGATGCAAGGATGTGATCCTGCTCCACTGCATCAGCAGCTACCCGGCTCCGATCGAGCAGGCGAACCTGCGCCAGATCCCTGAACTTACGCGAAGATTTGGCGTAATAAGTGGACTATCCGACCATACGATGGGAACAACTGCCGCGGTAACGGCCGTAGCTCTGGGAGCATGCGTGATTGAAAAGCATTTTACCCTGAACAGGCAGGACAAAGGGCCTGACAGCGAGTTCTCACTCGAACCACATGAGATGGAACGGCTTTGCGTTGATGCCAAAGACGCTTGGAGCGCTTTGGGCGAGGTGGGATACAAGCGGAAGGAAGCTGAAGAAGAATCGATGATATTTCGACGCTCTGTTTACTTTGTAAACGATCTCCCTGCGGGCGCAGTGATCTCGCGGGACGATATCCGACGAATTCGGCCGGGGATGGGGCTGGCCCCTAAATTTTTTGATCACCTTATAGGGCGAAAAACAAATACTCAGATCCAAAAAGGAACTGCAACATCATGGGATTTGATTAGTCAGCCCCAAAAATAACAACATGTCGAAATTAATCGAAAGATACTCGAAAATACTGTATTTCAGGTTTCAAGTCGAAATCATTGTGGAGCGAAGGCCGAACATGGCGATTTGCCACCTTGGTTACCGTGGGAAGCGCAAGATTGGCGTAACCAGTATCGAAATCCCCGATCCAAGCAGGCAAACAAAAACAGCTTCTAGCAAACGGCACGCTAGAGCGATTCCGAAGCCACGCAACCATCGAGCCGATTATCGGCCATCTCAAGAACGAGAACAGGATGCAGCGCAATTACCTCAAAAGCCAATTCAGTGCCTACATGAACCTGCACATGGCTTATACTGCGATCAATTTGCGGAAGTTCATCCGAACTATGCGCTTTTTGTGCATCAAACTCCTTGGGCACATACTTCGACTCAATGTTCAGCCTGCACAGACCAGTACCTAGCGTGACATTTGAACAGTGTTTCGGGACCAACAAATTACTAAAGCCGCTTTGTTCAGATTATGAGGGGGGGGGGGATCTTGGATAAAGGTGGTCAATCCATTGAAAAATTCGTGGCGTGCGATCTTATTTCTCCATTTCACATTATTGCTGCGTTGTCTGCTGCCAGCGCTCTTTGCAAATCAAGCGCATCAGTGCAGTTACACATGTTGCCAAATTTGAATAAAAAATATGCAATAGGAAAAGGAACCTTTAAATACAGAGACTTATCTATATCAATTACCCTCTCAAAGATAAAAAAATTTAATTTTAAATCATTTATTGAATCATTAATTAAATTTATATTTTTATTAATTGCTAAATTACTATTCCGAAAAAATAAATACTGCGTAGCTCATCATACCTATTTTAATTTTTTCACACTCAATAATTTAACATTTCGAGAAATAATACAATGCAAAACCATTACTATTGAAGAAGGTATTGGAACATATGGCGGATTATTTCATCATTTGCGAGCTGGACGACGGGAGAAAAAGCATTATCCAGTGCTAAAATATCTTGGAAGGTGTTTTTTTTCGCTACCCTTATTTGTGTCTATGAATTGGAAAATCCTTACTGGAGAAAATCAAGAACACGTTGATGCGGTTGTCATTTTTCTCGCTGAAAAATTCTACCACAAAGAAATAATAAAACTACGCACATGGATTACAAAACAGCAATTTCAAAAAGTCTTCATACTAATAGGATCACCATTAGTAGAACTTTATGGCGTATCGTCTAGCGAATTGCTCCAATTGCTACACATAATTTTAAAAGAAGTTAATTCGCGAGGCGGCACGCTAATCTTAAAACGTCACCCCCTTGAAAGAAATGACAAGCTCTATCGAAAAGTTGGAATTCACGTAATTGGAGATGAAATTCCTGGAGAAATTCTTATTCGAGCCATAGAGCCTGATGCTATTATAGGATATAATTCCGGACTATTGATTATTGGAAATGCGGTGTTTGGAATTACTTCATACACGATTCACAAAATATTACCTAAGCAAATACAGGAAAAAATATTTCCCGAAGCATGGCTGCGACGGTTTATTGAACGACACACAACGCCACTTTCGGAAAGGTGACTGGCGTGAAAAAATTTAGTCTAGAGCGAACATTTGTTATCTTATTGGGATCTTATATTGGACTATCTGGATACACTTACACAAGCCTTAATTATTACCATCTAGAACAAAATGATAGTACAAGAAGTCTAATTACAATTTCATTAATATGCATAGTTTTATGTCGCCTTATATTTTTACGCTCAATTATAATCCCAAAAAAAACTTTAATAATTGCAACACCATTCATTTACATGGGCATTGTTGGAATAATGCTGTCTGACGGGCTGGAGTTCGCTGGAGCCATTAGCAGATGGCTATTCTACCTTCTGGCGATGAGTTACTTTGCTCAACCCGTTGCTCGGCAGCATTTTCCCACGCTAGTTGTCACACTTTCTTTTTTCTTTATAGTTGCAGGATTTGGCGATCTCATCTTGGAACGCTCCCTACACATCAATCAGGCAGCACGAATTGGTGGCTCAGTAGGAAGCCCCATCGGTTTTGCTAGCGCAGTCTATTGCTGCTCTATAAGCTTAGCGTGGATTTGGATAGCAAAGAGGCAAAAGTTATTTATGATTGCTGCTTTAACTCTCTGTGCATTGAATTTTGCTACCGGAACGAGATCAGTTGCAGCAGGAAATTTGTTCGCACTTTTCGCCATGTGGTGGATGTCAACTCGCGACATTGGGTGGAAAATTGTTGTTTGCATAGTCATTTGCGTAGCGACTGCCATTTTTTTTGACATCTTTCTTGGCAGCACAGATGTTGGTCGGCGTATACAATTACTGCTTGACTATGGTAGTGACTCATCTTTTCTCAATCGAGATTTCATTTTAAATATAGTAGGTGATCGATTGACGGCAACTGATCTTATTCTTGGAGTTGGAGGAGGGAGATTCCCTGTTTGGTTTTATGATAATACCGGCATACTCAACATGGCTCCACACTTTGAAATCATCTGGTTGCTGGTGGAAGGGGGAATTATTGGATCTTTTTTGTATATTATCCTGAATCCGTGAATAAGTGTTGCCAACGTTGTTGGCTCGAAATCTCAACCATATTTTTCGAAAATCCAGGCGACTTTCGACCTGAAAATTTTCA
>NZ_JADBGG010000062.1 GCF_014873765.1 Desulfomicrobium macestii
CAGGTTTCACGGTCCCCCTTCATGGCGTTGGCGGTCATGGCGATGATGGGCAACTCATGAAATCTCCCGATGGATCGTATCCGGCGGCTTGCTTCAAGTACGAGCGATCCCGCGGATAGAAGAAAAATAACGAAGTTGTAGACGACCATGGACATCAGAACAGTCACAAATGTCAGCCGGACAGACTGACGGACCTGATCCGCCAACCTGTCCGGCTGACTCATGCTGACTGCACGTAACGAATTGCCACGCCTTAACCTGCAACTGCCTGTACCGGCGCCGGATATCTCCTCCGCTTCAACGTCCGGCGATGCAGCAGGAGGGGTTCTCATCCCTTCCGCACATTTGGACATTTCCGGCCAGCGCTTCCTTTCCCGAGATCATGGGAAAGACGCCACATGTTGCGTCGCGATATCCTCGGCCACCATCAGATGGACGATGCTCGTTCCGACGGTATTCGTGTAATGATTATAGTCAAACCCATCGGAGCCGACCACGTTCGTGCCCACAAGGGACCAGCCCGAATCCGTCGCGATCACCTCCGCAGGGCCCTCGCCGAACACCCACAGGGTGTCGGTATCCGAAACGTCCAGAACATCGCTGGCCTGGAGCGTCAAGACATTCGCCTCCCATCCGTTGACGCCGTACAGGCTGATCTTTTCAATACCTGAGATGCGCCCCTCCGAAACCATGGCGCTCAGATCCAAGGTGTGGCTAAAGCTTAAATCCTCGGCCTCCAGCGCGAAGACGTCGAACCCCTCCCCTCCGTGCACGGAATCCTCGGGCGCGCCAATCAGCAGATCGTCGCCGGCACCGCCGTCGAGCAGGTCCACGCCAGAATCCCTATTCATATTTGTATTAAGAAGGTCGTACTTCCATCCGATCAGGGTGTCATTGCCGTCGCCGCCATACAGCGAATCGCTGCCGCCAAAACCCACGAGGCTGTCGTCGCCGCCGAAGCCGTGCAGCTCGTCATTGGAGCTCATGTTGTACTCGCCGTCCCAGCCGACGTCGCGGCCCAGCAGCGTGTCGCCGTGCTCCGACCCCCACACGCCGTCAATGAATAACAGATGGTCGCCATGCTCCTCCCCATCGACGCCGGCCCCGGCCTGTCCGTCGGGATAGAGAAGCGGCTCCTTGTTCTGGTCGTTCATGTCCACGAGCACACCGGCCGCCGCATTCCGGTAGCTGGCGATGTCATGGCCCGTCCCGCCCCTGAGGACGTCGCCGCCCGTTCCGCCTTCCAAGGTGTTGTCGCCTTCGACGCCCAAAAGGGTGTCCGCTCCGGCGCCGCCGACAAGCAGGTCGTCTCCTTGCTGGCCCCAGAAATAGTTGTCGTGTTCGTTCCCGATGAGCGTATCGGCAAAGGAAGAGCCGCTGACATTCAAAATGTCATGCAGCTCGTCGCCGATGGCGTCGTTCCCGGCCGCGCCATTCCCCTGGACCTGAATCACGTTGTTCAGATCGATTTCCACGGCCAGGCTGCCGGCGTAGTCGGCCACCTCGCCCAACCCGAGACCGGTAAGCACATCGGCCCCAGCGCCGCCATTGAGGGTATCCCAGATGGGGATGGAGGAGGCTGGGTCTGTCGTATTGCCGCCCACGAGTGTGTCGTTCCCCTCGCCGCCATACAGGACATCACGTCCGTCGCCGCCAACGAGGGCGTCGTCGCCCGCGCCGCCATAAAGGGTGTCGTTACCGCCATGGTCCTGCAGCAGGTCGTCGCCGTCACCGCCGTACAGGACATCGAAGCCTTCGTGACCGTACAGGGTGTCGTTCCCACCACCGCCGTGCAAGGTGTCGTTCCCCGATAATCCGTCAAGTATGTTGTCGGCGTCGTCGCCCGTCAGCACGTCGCCGTGCAGAGTATCGTTCGTGCCCAAAACTTCCTCGATGCCTGTCAGGGTGTCGCCGAGGCCGTGATTGTCCACCCCGCCTCCCGTCTGGGCGACCGTGACGCTCAGGTCGATGTTCACCCATGTGGGGCTTGCACTGTAATCGGCCGTGTCGAAACCGTCGCCACCGTCGATGAAATCAGCGCCCTCGCCGCCACCCAGCGTGTCATCGCCGGACCCGCCCAGCAGGGTATCCGCGCCGGCCCCGCCCATGATGGTGTCGGCCCCGTTCTGGCCGTCCAGGAAGTTATTGTTCCCGTCACCCGTGATCGAGTCACCGTTGTACGTGCCGATGACGTTCTCGATACCCACAAGGGTGTCGCCCTCGGCGTGGTTGCCGATCCAGCCGCCCGTCTGCCCCCCGGTGTTGTTCAGGTCCACGTTCACCCAGTAGGGACTCAGGCTGTAGTCCGCAGTGTCCGGGAAATAATGGGTCGTGGTCACCGGAATGCCGAAAGTGTCGTCCGTGACCATCAGGATGCTCTCGCCCCCGACCAGCAAGTCCGCCCCGACCAGGCTCGCGAAAACGTTGCTCGTGTAGTCCTCGCCGATCAGCGTGTCGGCATGGGCCGTGCCGATGATGTTTTCGATGCCCGTCAGCACGTCGCCCTCGGCATCGCCGCCGCTCTGGGCTCCGGAATTGTTCAGATCCACGTTTACCGGCGCGGAACTTGTGTTGTAGTCGGCCCAGTCGCCGCCGGACGTGTTCGAACCGCCGTCCAGGGTGTCGGCGCCGGCTCCGCCGTTCAGATTGTCATCACCGTCGCCGCCAGCCAGCAAATCATTGCCGGCTCCGCCGTCCAGGGTGTCGTTGCCGGTCAGCCCGAACAGGACGTTGTCCGCTTCATCACCCATCAGTACGTCGCCGTGCAGCGTGTCGTTCGAACCGACGACATTCTCGATACCTGTCAGAACATCCCCCAGGCCGTGGTTGGCGGTGCCGCCTCCCATCTGGGCGACATCGAAGTCCAGAAGTATGCTGACCCAAGTGGGGCTTGCACTGTAATCGGCCGTGTCGCTGCCGTCGCCGCCGTCGAGAATGTCCGCGCCCTCGCCACCAACCAGCGTGTCATCGCCGGCCCCGCCCAAGATGGTGTCGGTCCCGTCCTGGCCGTCCAGGAAGTTATTGTTCCCGTCACCCGTGATCGAGTCGCCGTTGTACGTGCCGATGACGTTCTCGATACCCACAAGGGTGTCGCCCTCGGCGTGGTTGCCGATCCAGCCGCCCGTCTGCCCCCCGGTGTTGTTCAGGTCCACGTTCACCCAGTAGGGACTCAGGCTGTAATCCGCGGTGTCCGGAAAATAATGAGTCGTGGTCACCGGAATGCCGGAGGTGTCGTCCGTGACCGTCAGGATGCTCTCGCCCCCGACCAGCAAGTCCGCCCCGACCATGCTCGCGAAAACGTTGCTCTTGTAGTCCTCGCCGATCAGCGTGTCGGCATGGGCCGTGCCGATGATGTTTTCGATGCCCGTCAGCACGTCGCCTTCGGCATAGCCGCCGCTCTGGGCTCCGGAATTGTTCAGATCCACGTTTACCGGCGCGGAACTTGTGCTGTAGTCGACCCAGTCGCCGCCGGACGTGTTCGAACCGCCGTCGATGGTGTCGGCGCCGGCTCCGCCGTTCAGATTGTCATCACCGTCGCCGCCAGCCAGTGAATCATTGCCGGCTCCGCCGTCCAGGGTGTCGTTGCCGGCCAGCCCGGACAGGACGTTGTCCGCTTCATCACCCATCAGTACGTCGCCGTGCAGCGTGTCGTTCGAACCGACGACATTCTCGATACCTGTCAGAACATCCCCCAGGCCGTGGTTGGCGGTGCCGCCTCCCATCTGGGCGACATCGAAGTCCAGAAGTATGCTGACCCAAGTGGGGCTTGCACTGTAATCGGCCGTGTCGCTGCCGTCGCCGCCGTCGAGAATGTCCGCGCCCTCACCACCAACCAGGGTGTCGTCTCCAGCCCCGCCCAACAAGGTATCCGCGCCGGCCCCGCCCATGATGGTGTCGGCCCCGTTCTGGCCGTCCAGGAAGTTATTGTTCCCGTCACCCGTGATCGAGTCACCGTTGTACGTGCCGATGACGTTCTCGATACCCACAAGGGTGTCGCCCTCGGCGTGGTTGCCGATCCAGCCGCCCGTCTGCCCCCCGGTGTTGTTCAGGTCCACGTTCACCCAGTAGGGACTCAGGCTGTAGTCCGCAGTGTCCGGGAAATAATGGGTCGTGGTCACCGGAATGCCGGAAGTGTCGTCCGTGACCATCAGGATGCTCTCGCCCCCGACCAGCAAGTCCGCCCCGACCATGCTCGCGAAAACGTTGCTCTTGTAGTCCTCGCCGATCAGCGTGTCGGCATGGGCCGTGCCGATGATGTTTTCGATGCCCGTCAGCACGTCGCCTTCGGCATAGCCGCCGCTCTGGGCTCCGGAATTGTTCAGATCCACGTTTACCGGCGCGGAACTTGTGCTGTAGTCGACCCAGTCGCCGCCGGACGTGTTCGAACCGCCGTCGATGGTGTCGGCGCCGGCTCCGCCGTTCAGATTGTCATCACCGTCGCCGCCAGCCAGTGAATCATTGCCTGCATTGCCGAACAGCGTGTCGTCGCCGGCCAGCCCGGACAGGACGTTGTCCGCTTCATCACCCATCAGTACGTCGCCGTGCAGCGTGTCGTTCGAACCGACGACATTCTCGATACCTGTCAGAACATCCCCCAGGCCGTGGTTGGCGGTGCCGCCTCCCATCTGGGCGACATCGAAGTCCAGAAGTATGCTGACCCAAGTGGGGCTTGCACTGTAATCGGCCGTGTCGCTGCCGTCGCCGCCGTCGAGAATGTCCGCGCCCTCACCGCCAACCAGGGTGTCGTCTCCAGCCCCGCCCAACAAGGTATCCGCGCCGGCCCCGCCCATGATGGTGTCGGCCCCGTTCTGGCCGTCCAGGAAGTTATTGTTCCCGTCACCCGTGATCGAGTCACCGTTGTACGTGCCGATGACGTTCTCGATACCCACAAGGGTGTCGCCCTCGGCGTGGTTGCCGATCCAGCCGCCCGTCTGCCCCCCGGTGTTGTTCAGGTCCACGTTCACCCAGTAGGGACTCAGGCTGTAATCCGCGGTGTCCGGGAAATAATGGGTCGTGGTCACCGGAATGCCGGAAGTGTCGTCCGTGACCATCAGGATGCTCTCGCCCCCGACCAGCAAGTCCGCCCCGACCAGGCTCGCGAAAACGTTGCTCGTGTAGTCCTCGCCGATCAGCGTGTCGGCATGGGCCGTGCCGATGATGTTTTCGATGCCCATCAGCACGTCGCCCTCGGCATCGCCGCCGCTCTGGGCTCCGGAATTGTTCAGATCCACGTTTACCGGCGCGGAACTTGTGTTGTAGTCGGCCCAGTCGCCGCCGGACGTGTTCGAACCGCCGTCCAGGGTGTCGGCGCCGGCTCCGCCGTTCAGATTGTCATCACCGTCGCCGCCAGCCAGTGAATCATTGCCGGCAGCGCCATCCAGGGTGTCGTTGCCATCCCCGCCGTACAGGGTGTCGTCGCCCACTCCACTGTACAGCCAATCGTCGCCGTCAAAGCCGTGGACAAGAAATGTCGCGTCGGCGCGGGTGGTGGCGGTCGTGCCGCTAATGAGGTCCTCGCCATTGGTGCCCCACACCTGAACGGGGACGCTGTGCATGTCGAAGGTCGTTTCGGGAGTGACGGTCAGGCCGTCGGTCACGGTGAAGGTGAAGCTGTCGTCCTCCACGACGCGAATCTCGGAACCGGCCACGGGAGCGAAGCGGTAGGAGACGCGCCCGGCATCAATGTCGGCCTGGGTAAAGACCGTACCGGAGAAGTTCGTGATGGCGATGCCGTCCAGCAGCAGCGTGCCGAACTCCGGAGCGTGGGTAATCGTATAGGCAAGTTCCGATGCCGCGTTGTCGACATCTCCGGCATGGAGGTATCCCGCAAGGGAGACGGTGGCTTCGGCTTCCACGTTGATTGTCGCGTTGACGTCGATCACCGGCGCGTCGTTGACCGGGTTGACGGTCAGGTTCGCGGCAGTCGCCGTCGCGCCGCCATTACCGTCGGAAATCGTATAGCCGAAGCTGACGGCGCCGTTCCAGTCGGCAGAGGGCGCGAAGGTCCACGTGCCGTCGCCGTTGTCGGTCAACGTGCCATCGCCCGAGGCGACGGAAAGTCCGGTCACGGTCAGGGCGTCGCCGTCCGCGTCCGAGGCGGTGGCCAGCAGATCGGCCCGCGAAAAGACCAGGCTGCCCTCTTCGTCGATGGAGCCGAGGTCCACGGAACCGCTGACGAAAGGCGCGTTGTTTGAATCGCCCGTCCCGTCATCCCCGGGCAGGGTGCCGGCCGCCTCCTCCCAGTCAGGGAAAGACGGACCGGAAGCAGAGGTCAACGCCCCGCCGCCCTCGGCGCTGAAGGAAGCCATATCAAGAAGCTGCCCCATGCCCAGATCTTCACCGACATCTTGCTGCAGAAACTCGGTGCCCGCCACGCTGGCCTGATGAACGCCCAGCGGCTGGCTGACATGTGCGTCAACTTCCTGCTCGGGGTGCTGAATGTCGAACATGATCAGAGGTTCCCCGGTGTCCGGAGAAATAAGCACAAGCTCCTTGGCGTCATCGGCCAAAGCTACGGAGAACTCCTCCCCTCCTTTCAACCGGACGACATAATCACCCCGATCCCCGGACACGATCTCGACATCTTCAGGAGCAGCGGCAAGAACCAGCCGGTCGCCATGGCTCAGGTTCAATCGACCGCCGTTGTCAATCCGCACTTCCTGAAAGTCACCGTTTTCCTGACGTACGCCTACATTGATAGTATACATAGAATCTCTCCTCGATCACGTTTTGAAGCTATGATTCGAGGTCAAGCTAACGAGATTCAATATACTTAGTAATATGCATATTTGTTTAATTTGACGTGTTGTTATATACATAAATTAGGTAGATTTTATTCCGTGTTTGAGAATAAAATACTTATTTACCTAGGCATATAATCAAACCGGCTCTCGCCATTGCAAGTCACGCCCATGACACTCCTGAAATCTCGAGGACAGTGCATTGGCAAGTATGCAAAAATTGTTGAATGGGTGAAACGAATCGCGCGGATGTGAAATATACGAAATGCCTACATACTTTGAGAGCAAGGGCATGTGCCAGACAGGATGGCGGTCCGTGCCTTGAATGATACCGCATCACGATGCCGAGCCGAAACGCGGTGTATCGTGTTTCCGAATCCGGTCCTTCAGAAAATTCGCCCACAGCATCTGCAATATCGGAAATGAAAAGAAAATATCAAAGAGAAGGAACTCTGAGGCCCCGCTTTTCAACGGACTTGCGCAATGCGTCCACCTGCAAAGGCAGGAGTTTGCGCAAATCGTAACCATTCACCACGGTCCTGCGGGCCTCTTCCCGCACGTTGCGCAAGTGCCTTCGATTTTCCAGCGCTTCAATGGTCCGGCCCGCAATGGCCTGGGGAGACCGAAAATCGGTCATGAGGACGTTATGTCCATCAGTGGCCACCTCCCGCACGGGCTCCGTATCTGAAGCCACCACCAGGCATCCGCACGACAGAGCTTCCAAAAATGACCATGAAAGGACAAACGGGCGCGTCAGATAGACATGCACCGAAGACGCCTGAAGCAACGTTCGGTAATGTGCGTACGGAAGCGCCCCGACGAAATGGATGCGCTCCGGATCGGGCCGAAGCCGTTCCACGAGCACTTCCTTCCAGGTTTTTCCGGGGGCGGGCGGCGCGCCGTAGCACGACCGGTCACTCCCCCCAATGACCACATGGCATTCAGGACGCTTTCTGACCACTTCCACAGCGGCTTCCAAAAACTGAGGAAACCCCCGGTAGGGCTCCATGCCTCGCGTGGCGTAGGTCACGATCTCGCTTGCCCCTGAAAGGTCAAGACCGGGAAGCACCATGCGCGAGGCCGCATCGGGAGAAAAAAAGTCCGTATCCAAGCCGTCATGAATGACGGATATCTTGGACCGGAACTCCGGAGGAAACTGTTCGAGCTGCCAGCGAGTAGGGCAGATGCCATGATCGCAGGCCGCCAGATCGGTGAGAATGGGGAGATTGTTGACGCGGACCTCGGTGCGCGCCTCAAGCGACAGCGGCTTGCCCGAGAAGCGCATATCCGCGCTGTCGGCGCCATAGAACCATTCGAAATACCCCATGAACGCGGCTTCCGGAAAGACATCCTGCAGGAACATCGTCGAGCCCCAACCGGAATGGCCATAGATGACGTCGGGCACAAAGCCTTGGGCGCGCAGCTGAAGCATGGCGCGCAGTGCCGCTTCAGCTTTTTTTTCGGTGTTTCGAAATCTGCCCATCAGGGTCTGCTTCTGTGCCTGCTCCGGGGCCTGCTCTGGCCGCTCGGGAACATAAACCACCTTGCGAACTCCGGGAATGTTCCATTCCGGCCGCTCTTCCTGGGTGGCGAAGACCACTTCATTGCCGGGATCTCGACCCAACAATGAAGCCAAATTTCGAAATTGTGCCGGAAAATTCACATGAGTAAACAAAATGCGCATTGGAGCTCCCGTTTTCATAAGTCTTCACTATTGAAGGCACCCGCTCCCTCCGGCATTCCAAAACCGTGGGGCGATAATTCCGCCGCCATTGAGCGATCGCCGTTTCTGTTTCCTTTCCAAATGTCGGCGAAAAAGCAATGCATCGGCGTTTCAGGTAGACGGAGCCGTTATCCCGCGTATGATCCGAACACCTGCCTAGGGCGTGTTCCCCGACTCCCCCGGAAAATGAACAGCCGGCCGGGGGAATCGGGGACGACATGGCCGAAGAGCCGCCTACTCGGCCATGACCTCGCCCAGGCCCTTGACCTTGAGATCCACGCCAAGAGCGCTCATGAGCTGGGAAACGGGCATGCACAGTCGATAGTACGAGAACGTGTGCGCCGTCATGCCGTTCAGGTACACCTGCTGCGAACTGAACAGACTTTTCTGTGCCGAAACAAGATCCACCAAGGTCCGCTGCCCCATGCGAAACTGATCCGTGTAGCTCGAAACCACCTGCGCATTTTCGTTCGTCAGGCTGCGCAGCACTGGCAGCAACTTGCCCGTGGCCTTGTAGAAGCTGTACGCCGTGCGCACATCTTCCTCCACCTGACGCTCGATATCCAGGGCATCCTGCTCGGCGCGCAG
>NZ_JADBGG010000063.1 GCF_014873765.1 Desulfomicrobium macestii
TTGGGCGGAAGCTTGCGTGCATCGGTGGTTTGCATGGATCCGAATGTACACAATTCTTCCACGAATGTTAACTATTTTATGCTCGGATTAATAATTGCGCAGCTGCCTTCTGAGCGACGACCAGATCCCGTCCCTGAACCATTCCAGCCAGGCCTCCCCATAGCTGACGCGCAGGCCGCCAAGACCCGGCACGGCAAGGATGCTCATGGAAAGCCAGCCCTCTCTGCGGCCGATGCGGTTGACCTCCTCAAGGAGGAACGTACGCAATCCTTCCGGGGTCAAAAGGCCGGTCTCGGTGTCAAGAAGCCGGGACGCTCCGAAGTCGCGACACGCGGACATGGCGCGCAGGCCGCGCTTGATCTTCCACTCGAGTTCAAGATCCATCCACGTTCCGAGCATGTAGTCGTCGATGTCGTCGGCGCTGGTGAAGATACTGACCAGATCCTCTTCGGGGCCGACCAGGATGATGTAGGCGGGAGCCAGTGATCGCCGGGCTTCACGGGCCCGCACCAGGGCGCAGAATTCCAGGCCCGAGATGTCGATGCCGCGCGAGGCGACCAGCAGGCAATCGTATTCGGTGTCCTCGCTCACGGCCAGGGCCTTGAGGTGGCCGCGCACATGGTCGACCTGCACGTCGAGCCTCTCAAGCACGATCATCATTTCCCGTGCGAGATCTTCGTCCGGTTCGACGACCAGAAATCGAAACCGGTCTTTTTCCTGGGGGGATGTACTCATGCGTGCGTTCTCTGATTCCGGCAGATGTGAATGGAAAATCGCCTGGATTTGACAAGAGTTCCGGGTAGCAGACGAGCGGGCTCCTTGTCCACAAACCGGGCGTCGGGCCTCACCTTAAGATTTTGCCCTTGCCCGCAATATTGTGTATTGAGCCCTGACCACAGCGGAAGCCATGCATGCATAATCCATTCAAATCACTAGACAAAGACCCATCCCTGCGGTCACGGCTGAAGAAAAAGCCCCCCCGTGGAAAAGCCGCGCCCTCCAATGCCCCGAGCCGTGACGACAAGGCCAGGGATCACAAATCCGAGGAAGAGCTGTTTCTGCATGCCTTCTCCGACGTCGAGCCCCTGACCAAGGGCGGCCGCGATATCGCCGGAATGCCCAGACCCAGGGAGGCCGTCCCGCCGGAACCGCCGTCCTTTGCCCGTCTGCTGGAAGAAAACATCGAATTCGACATGGAGTACACCCACGAATTCATCACGGGCCAGATCCGGGGTCTGGACGCCAAGATCTTCCGCAAGCTCAAAAGCGGGGAATTCAGCATGCAGGGGCACCTCGACCTGCACGGCATGAACACGGACCAGGCCAGGGTCGCGGTGATTGACTTTTTGCGGCGAAGCTACATGGAAGGCAAACGCTGCGTGCTGCTCATCCCCGGCCGGGGACGCAATTCCCCTATGGGCCAGGGCGTGCTGCGGCAGGAACTGACCAACTGGTTGACCCAGGCCCCGCTCAAGCGGATCACCCTGGCCTTCACCACCGCGCTGCCCAAGCATGGCGGAAGCGGGGCGGTCTACCTGCTCCTGCGCCAGGTGCGCAAGGACCAGGGCAAGATCGCCTGGGAAAACATCTTTACAGATCTTGACGGCTGATTTTTTCGAACATCTCCACCAAAGGACCAGAACATGGGCTTTTTCTCACGCATAAAAAAACTCTGGGGAGCCGATGGCGAACCCCGGGACGAGGCCATAGCGCCCCAGGCTCCTGAACAGGCTTCTGAACAGGCTCCCGAACAGGCTCCCACACAGGTTCCCGTGGCCGCGCCCACGATCCCGAAAATTGAAGAAGAACCCGAGGCGCAAACCCCGCACGCGGACACGCCGCCCCCTGCCCCGCCCGAACCGAAGCATGAGGCCGAGCCCGCCGCAAGAGCGGACGCGCCAGGCGTGGACACCGAGGCACGCAAAGAAGGCGGATGGCGCAGATTGTTCGGACTGGGCGGCAAGGCCGAAGAAAAGGCGCCCGCCGCTGAAAGCGCGCCGAGGGAAGAACCTCGGCCCGCTCCTGCCGCCGAAATGCTCTTCCAGGAAAAACCGGTCGCCAGGGACGAACTTGCACCCTGGCAGAAATCCCTGCAGCAGGCCCTGGGCGAAGCTGAGCCGAAACTCTCGACCTGGATGGTTCATATCCTGGACGGAGTGACCAGGCGCGGCGATGTCTTGTGGGAGCGGCTCAGGTTTCTTTTTATCCAGCTCGAAGTGCCGGCCGAGGAAGCGCAGGACTTCATCCGCCGCTTCGATAAATGGCTTCTGGACATGGAATACGACCATGTCGACGAGTTCCGCTCCGAGTTGCAGTACCGCATGGCCCTGGCCCTGGAACTTGAAGACGAGGAAGACGAGCGCAACAGACTTTTCCTGAAGCTCTCCGCCGGTCTGGGCAAGACCCGCGAGCAGCTCACCATGCGCATCGACCAGCTCCTGTCCATGACCGGCAAATACGACGACGCGTTCTGGGAGGAACTGGAAGAAATCCTGCTCATGGCCGACGTGGGCGTAAACGCCACCCAGGAACTTTCAAAGCGGCTGCGGCCCAAGCTGCGCCAGGCCGCTGAAAGGGACGCGGCAACCTTCAAGACCCTCATGAAGGAAGAACTGGCCTCCGTCTTCATCGAGCCCAAGACGCCAAAGGTCCCCCAGCTCCCGGAAGTGGTGCTCATGATCGGCGTCAACGGCGCGGGCAAGACCACCACCATCGCCAAGCTGGCCCATCGCGCCCAGATGCAGGGCCGCAAGGTTTTGGTCGCGGCCGGGGACACGTTCCGCGCGGCGGCCATCGAACAGCTGCAGGTCTGGTCCAAGCGTGTCGGAGCCGGGTTCTACGCCAAGGCGCACGGCAGCGATCCGGCAGCCGTCGCCTTTGAAGCCGTGGAATATGCCATGCGGGAAGGATACGATCTGGTCTTTGTGGATACGGCCGGACGCCTGCAGACCAAACACAATCTCATGGAAGAGCTCAAAAAAATAAACAGGGTCCTGGGCAAGAAGCTTGAAGGCGCGCCGCACCGCACCATCCTGGTGCTGGACTCGACCACCGGCCAGAACGCCCTGTCCCAGGTCAAGCTCTTTTCCCAGGCATCGCCCGTGGACGAGATCGTGCTGACCAAGCTGGACGGTACGGCCAAGGGCGGAATCATCGTGGCCATCGCGCTCGAATTCAAGATCCCCATCAGCTTTGTCGGCCTTGGTGAAAAAATGGAAGACCTGCGCCCCTTCTCGGGCCAGGAATTCGCCAGCGCCCTTTTCGATTAAACCCGCGCGGGCAGGGGTCACCCTGCCCGCTTCACTATCCTTCGGTCGGGGGCGTCGCGGACAACGCCTTACGCAGCTTCTCCACCCTGCGCCGATTCGCCCCCATGTCCCACCAACCGACCCGAGACGCCGACCGAACCTGAACGACGTCGCCGTCTTGCCTGCACTCCAGATCATCCACAAAGCCGAAGATGCGGGAACGAAATGTCGCGTGCAGATACCCCGTTTCCTCGCCCTCGATACTCCCGCCCAGGGAAACTATGGCCAGGCGCAGACGCTCCCATCCATCTTCACCCTGCACAACGAACGGCGGCACATCGCCTCCGGGCGCCTCCGACGAGATGCAGTTGGGAGAGGCCGGGCATGGCCGCAGGCGGCCGTTCTCAAGCCCTTTACCGGCAGCCGCGGAACAGGATGCAAGGCCAAGACAGACAAGGATCGCCAGACAGGATTTTTTCATACGCTTTCCCCCGTTGTTTCACGGTTTGGCTTCCCCGGATGGCAGGATGCGGAATTTTGGCGGATCCCGATCGGAATCGAAATCCGAAGCGAGGCTCTCAACCAGTTCGTGATCGACGCAGGGCCAATCGGGCAAGAAAGCTGCCTCGAAACCCGGCATCTCAAGACGCCAGTGATGCAGATAAAGCCCGCCGGGTTCACCCACGCCGTAGACCGGATCACCGATCAGCGCGTGCCCGGCATGGGCCAGATGGGCGCGAATCTGATGTCTGCGGCCCTTCAGGATTCTCACCAGCAGCAACGTGTCGTCCCCGACCTGGCACACCGCGCGGGCCCGGGTCCAGCGCAGGGGTTCGTCCTCTTCCGTGGTCACACGCACGACACGGCGCTTGTCATCCAGAATCCGCTCCCTTGAATCCAGACCCTGAACGACGCCACGGGCCAAAGCCAGGTACCACTTGCGGACCTGCCCGGCGTCCTGCCAGGTCTTGTATGCCGCCGCGGATTGCTGATCGCCGGCGGCCAGGACCAGCCCGCTGGTCAGATGGTCCAGACGGTTGAGCAGCTCCCAGCCCTCAAGCCCGAGCCCGGGCAGGCAAGACTCAAGACACGAAGCCCCCCGACCCGCCACCGTATGCAGGCCGCCCGGCTTGAACAGTGCCGCGAAACTCTCATTGCGGGCCACAAGACGGACATCGTGACAGGTCGGAGCGGCATCCTCGGGCATCGAGACAAGGACGTGCTGACCAGGCCGTACGAGCGCGCCCTTGGCGCACGGCCGGTCATCGACCAGGACGTGGCCGGCCTCGATGAGGGCCCGGCAGCGCCGGACGCCAAAACCCAGTTGCCGGGCCAGGGCCTTGTCCAGTCGGACCGGCGGAAGGTCTTCGGAATAAAAAAAGGAGTTTGTCATGAAGATGCCGGTGAATCAGGCCGCAAGCCGAAAACATCGGCCTGGCCCCGAGACCCTTGGTAATGAAGTGACGCGACCAGGCCTCACTGCCGAGGAAAGCCGGGCTGCTCCTGTTCGACGATGGACATCCAGGTCGCGGTGAGATCCTTGTCCCACTGCGTGCCCGCGCCCCGGTCCAGAGCGTACATGACCTTGCTCAGGGGCAGGGACTGGCGATAGGCGCGGTTGGAGGTCATGGCCTCGTAACTGTCGACCAGGCAAATGATCCGGGCCATGAAGGGCACGGCGTCACCCATCAGGCCGTCGGGATAGCCCTGGCCATCCATGCGCTCATGATGATGGTAAATGATCTCCGTCACGTCGTTCATCGCGCCGACCTGCCCCAGAATCTCCCGGCCCATGGAGCTGTGACGCTTCATGTTCTCGTACTCGTCGTCAGTCAAGGCGCCGGGCTTGTTCAGGATATGGTCAGGGATGCCGATCTTGCCGATGTCATGGAGCATCCCGGCTATATGCAGCCGGTCCAGTTCCTTGCTGCCGAGCCCCAGCGTGCGCCCCAGGCGGCAGGCATACTCGGCCACGCGCTCGGAGTGTCCACGGGTGTAATAATCCTTGAGCTCCACGGCCTGGGCGAAGGAGCGGATCACATCCTGGTTCATGGTCCGCAGACGCGAATAGAGATGGGAGTTCTGCAGGGCCGAAGCGGTATGCGAGGCGAAAACGCCCAGCAGTTGCAGATCCTGTTCGCAATAGAGCTGGTTTTCCCTGTCACGGACCAACGTGATGACCCCAATGCGCTTCTGCGGCAGATCCAGCGGCACGGCCATGATCGAATAGGGAAATCCGCCCGGGAACAGGGACGAATTGAAGGAAGATTGCTGCAGGGTGAGCTGGTCAAGGAGATAGGACTTGCCCTGGCGCAGAATCCGCTCGCACAGCCTGGTCACGAAAAAGCGCAAGACCTCGTTGTTTTCGAGCAGGCTGCCTTGCATGAGGTTCGGGCCGCGCTCCAGCATTTCCGGCAGAAGCAGGCAGATCGCGTCGGGGGAGAAATTTTCGCGCAGATGGATCAGGAACTCCTCGACCACGGCCACATGATTGAGCTGGGCGCCGAGCCGCTTGCTCAGACCCAGCATGCGCACCACGGCGGAAAGCTTCTCCTGCTCCTGACGGCTCCGGCGCTGTTCGAGAATGGAGCGCACCCGCAAAAGCAGATGCTTGATGTCGAAAGGCTTGGCGATGTAGTCCGCCGCGCCGTTCTTCATGATGTCCACAGCGGTTTCCGTGGTCCCGTAGCCGGTCATGACCAGAAAATCCACGTCAAGCTGGTGCTTGCGTATCTGGCTCAAGAGATCCTGACCGTTCATGTCGGGCATGCGCAAATCGCTGATGACCAGATCAAAGGCGCCCGTCCCGAGCTTTCCCAGAGCGTCCTGCCCGTTGGTGGCCAAGGTCACGTCATAGCCGACGCCGGAAAGTGCTTCTTCGCAGATTTCCCTGAGCGCAGGTTCGTCATCCACCACCAGCACATGAAAAGCTGTAGTCATTTTCTCACCCCTCCGGAAAGATCGCAGGAACGCGCAGGATCATTCGGAGTTCGTAAATATTTGTGTACTCGCCCTTTTTAGTGAAAAAACAAAACTCTGACAACACGATGAAAAACAAAAATAATCCTTGCCAACCAAAATCATCTTGGCTAGATAGCATTTCCTCAATCGGGATGTGGCTCAGGCTGGTAGAGCGCTGCGTTCGGGACGCAGAGACCGGAGGTTCAAATCCTCTCATCCCGACCAGATATTACAAGGAGTTAAGCCTAAAAACTTAACTCCTTTCTTCTTTTTAAAAGCATTCCCCCACCATATCCCCCACCTTGAAATAGCCCCACACTCCAACTGTCACATCTTCTCAGCGCCGTCTGACACGCCCATTCACCCCTCGCGCACAAAAGCGAAACGTCTGACAAGGTTCTTAATGGTCACACGCCAGACGATGTGTTAGGCCGCAGCCCATGAATCTGACCATAACCTTTGTCGCCTTCACCGCAGGGGCTGTCGTGGCCGCTGTCGGCCTCAAAATGCGCCTTTCTCAGCGACCTACGGTCTGTCCATCGTGCAAAGCCAGACATGGTTATTCCGCGTCCACCTGCACTGTCTGCGGCGCGGTCATGAACTCCGCCAAATAGAAACCCCGCCCTTCTAATTCAAATGACCAGAACAGGCCACCTTGGGGTAATCTTGCGGTGATCGTGCCGTGACATTGTTGCAATCTTGTTGTCTCGATGCGACCTTGACTTAGTTTGCTCCGACTTTTTTCAACCTTGATGGACCTTGGTCGAGCCATTAGCCCAAAGCCATGCGAATCTCGTCACTTTTAGTATCAAGGCGGGGCAAATTGTTCTCGGGGCTTCATGTATGGCTCAGCCTTGGCTTATTACACGCCCGTATGACAACCATCTGAAAATAAAAGTGCCTTGTCTTGACTGCATGAAAACGTTAGCAACTCTTGAATTTTTCAGAGCAGCACACCGTCCCCCTCAATCTGGCACGACAACAGGATAGCATAACCCGCCCATGAACCAGTACGCCCATAACAAGCTCATCTCCTTTATTTGGTCCATCGCAGATGATTGCCTGCGTGATGTCTACGTCCGGGGAAAATACCGTGATGTCATCCTGCCGATGGTTGTCCTCCGTCGCCTGGACACCCTTCTGGAACCCACCAAGGCCGAGGTATTGGAAGAGGTCCGTTTCCAGAAGGACGAAATGAAGGCGACGGAACTGGACGACGCCCCGCTCAAAGCGGCATCGAAATATGTGTTCTACAACACCAGCAAATGGACGCTGAAGCAACTACACGCCACCGCCACCAACAACCAGCAGATCCTGCTGGCCAACGTCGAAGATTACCTTGGCGGCTTCAGCGATAACGTCAAAGAGATCATCTCGCGCTTCAAGCTTTTGGAGCAGATGCGCCACATGGCTGACAAGCAGGTTCTGCTTGATGTGTTGGAAAAGTTCATTTCCCCCTACATCAACCTGACACCCCACGATGTCGAAGACCCGGACGGCAACAAAATGCCCGGTCTGTCGAACCTTGGCATGGGCTATGTCTTCGAAGAACTGATCCGCAAGTTCAATGAAGAGAACAACGAGGAGGCCGGGGAGCACTTTACCCCGCGCGAGGTGATCCACCTGATGACTCATCTCGTCTTCGACCCGATCAAAGACCAGCTACCGCCCGTGATGACGATCTATGATCCGGCCTGCGGCAGTGGCGGCATGCTGACGGAATCTCAAAATTATGTCCTCGATCCCGACGGCCAGATCAGGGCGACCGGCGACGTCTACCTATACGGCAAGGAGATCAACGACGAGACCTATGCCATCTGCAAATCCGACATGATGATCAAGGGCAACAACCCCGAAAACATCAAGGTTGGCTCAACACTGTCTATCGACGAATTCGCCGCCCAGCGTTTTGACTTCATGCTGTCTAATCCCCCTTACGGTAAAAGCTGGAGTAGTGAATTAAAGCACATCAAGGACGGCAAGGATGTCATCGACCCGCGATTCCAGGTCGAACTGACCGACTATTGGGACAAGGTGGAAACTGTCGACGCCACGCCTCGTTCCAGCGATGGTCAGCTTCTGTTCTTGATGGAGATGGTGAGCAAAATGAAGTCCACCAAGGACAGCGCCATCGGCTCGCGCATCGCATCCGTCCACAACGGGTCAAGCCTGTTCACCGGCGACGCGGGCAGCGGCGAATCCAACATCCGCCGTTACATCATTGAAAACGACATGCTGGACACCATCATCCAATTGCCGAACAACCTGTTCTACAACACCGGCTTTTGTCGACCTACAAATATGATTGTTCATAACGAGTGCTCGCATTTTGATGAACTGAATATGCAGTGAGGCGATAAATGCGCATTATTTGCCAA
>NZ_JADBGG010000064.1 GCF_014873765.1 Desulfomicrobium macestii
AGCGCCCTCGGCGCGGACCTGGGTCAACTCATCCTTGTGCGCCTTGCGCTCCGCCTCTGCCCGGGCCTGGGCCTGGGACAGCTCGTCCCGGTGGGTCTTGCGGGCCTCAGCCTCGGCCAGCTCCAGGGCCTCGATGCGACGCTTGGCGTCGGCCAATGCCGCCTGGTCCGAAGCCCGCCCCTCGGTCAGGGCCTCAATCTTGGCCGAGGCCGTGGCCAGGGCCGCCTTGGCTGTGGTCAGCTCCTCGCGGTGCGCCCTGCGCTCCGCCTCTGCCTTGGCCTGGGCCTGGGACAGCTCGTCCCGGTGGGCCGCCTGGGCCTCCACCAGCTCAGCGCGGTGGGCCTTGCGGACCTCCTCGGCCTGGGTCCGAGCCTTGCCCAGCTCGGCTTCGACACCTTTCAGACTTTCCTTGAGAGAATTCCGCTCCGCAGCCAAGGTGAGCTCTGCCTTGGCCTGGGCCTCCACCATTGCCTGGAGCCTGGAGACCTCCACCGCCGCCGTCTGCGCGGCCTCCCGGGCCTTGCCCAGCTCGGCCTCCAGCCCCTGGATCTTGGCCGCCTGCTCAACGGCCTTCTCGGCCATCTGCTCCACCCGGAGCTGGATCTTCGCAAGCTCGACCCGGGCGGTGTCCGCCGTCTGCCGCTCAAGCACCAGTGCGTCGGCCTGGCGCTTAATCTCCTCGGCACGCTCCACCGCCGTGGCTGCCGCCTGGTCCCGCTCCGTGGTCAGGGCCTCGACCCGGGCCATGGCCTCGGCCAGCTCGGCCTCCAGTGCGGCCCCGGATGCGGACAGCTCCCCGGCTTCGGCCTGCGCGTCCACCAGCCGCCCCTCCACCTCTGACCGTGCGCGGGCGGCAGCCCGCTCTATCTCCTGCGCCAGAGCCAGGACCAGTTCCCCGGGCAGCTCCGGTGCCTGGGCCTGGGCCTGCGGCCGAGCCGCACGCCAGGCGGTCAGGTGCGCGTGCACCGTGTTGGGAGAGCCGGTGCCGAGCACATCGCGCACGGCCCGGATAGTGGGCTGCTGCCCATCCGCCACCATCTTGTCCGCCACCTGCGCCACCTGGTCAAATGTAATCCCTTCTCTTGCCATGTCGCCCTCCGCGTATCGTACCGTATTTTGTATCATGTATCACGTATCAATACAGATACACTATACGATATGATACAGTACGTCAAGAAAAATATCACCCCCAGCGTAACATATCCCCCACCCGTATCTGGGGCTTCGCCCCGTAGCGAACACACCCGGCCGCTGCGCGTCCGTGAATGGGCGCGGCTCACGCCGCGTGCCGCGGTGCATCGAGCGCGGGCACGTCCACGCACCCCTCACTGAACACAGCCCCCCCGCCCTGCGGGGCAGGAAAGGGCGGCTGCGCCGCTTGCCCTGCTCACTCGGCCCCGGCCCGACCCCATCCACGTGGCGGATCGAGGAGTCTCACCCATAGGTTGCGGACTGCCTTCCGCCGCGAAGCGGCCTTTCCCCCCTGCCCCGCAGGGCGGGGGGCTGTGTTCGTCAAAGAGTACCCTCCGACAAAGTCGGAGCTAATTCTTTCTTTTGCACTCTTTATGCATGCTTTTAAGAGCATAGGAGCGCTCGAAAGGCCTTGAAATCATTGATCAGAAAATCGTAAAGTGAACGTCCTTGTGTCGAAAAAAGGGGGCTTAGGTGAACGTCCTTGTGTTGAGAAAGGGTAGATAGGTGAACGTCCTTGTGTTGAAGTGAACAAGTGACTTGACACGTGTTCACCAGTTCACTATATGGTGGCCATGACTGAACCAAAAATCCCTGATTTTCTGGACAAGCCTAGCGGCTGCATCCACATCAACCACATCGTTTCCGGACCCGCGATGCGGCTCTATAACTGCTTCTTAGCCTGGACGTTCGACGATATTCCACTGGTCGACGAGGTGCACCGGTTCACGGTGCCTCGGAAGATCGTCGAAGAATACATGCACACCAGAAACGATGCAGCTATCAAGGGCTGGCTGCGAGAATTAGGAGACGCTTCTGTCGAGTGGAACAACCTGGGTGGCCTTGGCCATGGCAAGGGCAGCATGCCGAACTGGGGTTACTATAAGTTCATACAAGAGCCCGAGCTTGTAGGCTCGTTCGTGACATTTACGATGGCACGGACCCTGCGCGGTTTCATCGCTGATTCAACGATGTTCGCACGTATCAACCTACTCATCGAGCGGCGCTTCAAAAAGACGAAGTACGCGCTACCGCTGTACGAGCTGGGCCTGGACTACCGAGACAACAAGGACAAGGTCAGCGGCAAGGGCTGCACACCGTGGCTGTCCGTGGACCAGCTCCGGAAGTACCTCGGCGTGGCCGACAAGTACCCAGAGTTCAAGCTGCTCAACCGCGCAATCCTGCAGAACGCGCTCAAAGAGATCCAGGCGGAAGCGGACATCACGATGACGATGGAGAAGAAGACCGACAAGCGCGTCGTGACGCACGTCCGGTTCCTGATTGAAGATGACCCCACGCACATGAGCGCACGCGAGAAGATCCGCAGGACCATGGCCACGCTCCCGGGTATGGGCGACAAGAATCAGATCGAGATCCTGAAGTTTGCCCAGGCCATGCACAACGCCTTCGGCGTCAGCCTGCCACGTGCCCGGAAGATCGCCAGACTCTACATCGGGCATGAACCCAAGCTGCGGGAGGTCATGGAAAAAATCCAACACGACAAGCTGGCTGGCAAGGTCAAAAAAAAGCTTGGCGCATACGCCGCCGCAGTCCTTGAAAAGGAGAACCCTGTCGTCGCAATTCAAGAAAGCGAACCAAACAAATAAGGTTGTCAGCCAACCGGAGGCACCCGGCTGGCTGACATTGCCAAAACCTGCCTTTCAAGGAGGCATAAGCCATGGCGACAAAAGGTTTTACATGCCAAACAACCAAGATCAAGAGCTGGCCGAGGATGTTTTAGACCAAGAAATTGATGAATCAAATGGAGATATTGCGCTACAACCTGGGCCAAATGCAGACCCTCAAGCGTCTATTGAGCGCTTCATCAGCGCAGAGGTACGTAATTTTTATGATGTATACAGCTACCGTCATGCTGCTGCAATTTTAGCTACATCGTACCCAGATGAATTAGCAGAAATTGAACGATCGCTTCTAAAATTTCGCATCACCAAAAGAGACATTGGAATGCCAGGGGGCAATGAGTCAGACATGCCAAAAAAGTATTCGACGATACTTCGACCAGCAGGATGGGTTGAGTCAAGAATACAGGGCGACTTAATGGTTCGTATACATGAATATACAGAAGAAATTTTAGACAATGGAAAAACGAGAAAGCATAAACTACCTGAACATGAACCAAAAATAATTAAAAACTTCATCGATGGGCACAAAATAGACTATGTAAAGGGGAGCGTCGCTTTTGATCTTGAATGGAACTCAAAAGACCAGACATTTGATCGCGACCTATACGCTATGAGAGCTTTTCATGATTGTGGATTAATCAGCGTTGGCGTTTTGGTAACTCGAAGCGAAAAACTAAATCCCGTGTTTGAAGTCTTGCCACAGCTTAACAAAAACGGAGAGCCGGAAACTATAAACAGCGGCAATCGCTCAGGACAAATCAAAACAGTCAAAAATAAATATGGAGCAAGCACAACATGGATGGGAAAACTATTGTATAGACTTAATGCTGGAAGACACGGCTCCTGTCCAATTCTAGTATTTGGAATAACCCCAAAACTTATATCTGATTGGGTGGAATGATGAAACAACAAAAAAGTCCCGATGCCATCACTTCTCAAGCTGGCCGTGACTTACTTAACATGCACGGTGATGAACAGTTTACAACAATTTTGGCCGATCCACCATGGCAATTCCAAAATAGAACAGGGAAAGTTGCGCCAGAACATCGTAGATTGTCCAGATATGAAACAATGAATTTTGATGAGATCATGCAACTTCCGATTCAAAGGCTTACAGCAGAAACAGCCCACTTATATCTATGGGTTCCAAACGCCTTGCTCCCCGAAGGGTTAAAAGTCATGGCAGCATGGGGTTTTAGCTATAAAAGCAACATCATCTGGCATAAAATCAGAAAGGATGGAGGTTCTGACGGAAGGGGAGTTGGTTTTTACTTTAGAAATGTCACAGAAATGGTTCTATTTGGAGTAAAAGGAAAAAACGCAAGAACTTTGCAACCAGGAAGGACACAAGTAAATTATCTTGCGACAAGAAAGCGTGAACATTCGCGGAAACCTGATGAATTTTACGAAATTATAGAGGCCTGTAGCCCTGGACCGTATCTTGAACTTTTTGCCAGAGGCCCTCGCAAAGGATGGAGTGTGTGGGGCAACCAGTCTGAAGAGTATTATCCAGATTGGCCAACATACTCAAACCATTCTCAAACTGAACAAATTTCCGCCATTTGTACTCCCTCAAAATTCTAATGTAAGGGGCCTTTCGGCCCCTTCTACATTTCCATTTCCCATCCTTGCTCTTGCACAGCCCGTGGCCTCTCGGCCACGACCTCACCCCGCTCCATGGCCCCCTGGATCGCCACGCACCGTTCCTGCGCCAACTCCAGGAGCTGCCCTGACACATCCTCGTAGCGCTGCCCCCTGGCCTTCAGCTCCCGCCACACATCGGCCTTGCCGACCGTGCGGACAACGTAATCGGCCACGTGCGCGGTCTTCCGGTCCTGCAGATCCTCCGACAGGTCAGCGATGACCTGGGCAACCGTGGCCAGCGCGTGGCCACGCTCAAGCAGGTACGTGGCAATGATCCAGTCTGCCCGACTCCGGTCGTAATCCTGCCCGAAGTCCCCTTTCAGATGCGCCAGGCACTGCTCGTAGAACCACCACGGATCCGTGTCGTCAAAGGCGCTCCGCGTTTGCCGTAGCGAGTCCACCAGCGCGGCCTGCCGCGACCGCTCGTTGGCCTCGGCCAACCGCGTCCCCACATCGACCACTAGGCGTGGCCCTGCGGATGCGGTCTTCCCGGTCCGCCTGGTCAGGGTCGCATACGGAAAGAGACCGTCGCGGGAAACATGATGCGGTTTGCGGTTCGTAAACCCCGCCAAACGGCCCCAGTGGACCGCGTCCCGCGATCCAGCGTCTCCGCCGTACATTCGGCACAATTCGACCGATACGGCCTTCCTGACGGCCTCTGAGAGCTTCACGCCGTCATCCTGCACCCGCACCCACGCCTGGTAGTTCCCCGGCGAGGATTCGACCACCACGGCCGGGGCGAATCCATCCTTCCCCATCCGGTCTATGGTGGCCAAGGAAATGTCGTCCAGGAACACCAGCGGTTCCTGCTGCGACCGCGCAGGCCGGATATAAATATTCTCCCCCTGGGCGTTCTGCCGCTTCAGCCACGGGATCATGTCCAGGACCTCTTGCGCGGTCTTGTCGAACTTGCCCCAGAGGCCCTTTTCCCCTTCGGGTCCGACGTCAAAGAGCTGGCAGCCGAAGGCCTTGAGCTGGTGCGCAACGGCCGTGCGCGTCCTATCCGCCATACTCACCCCCATTTGAGCCAGATCCACAATGCGGCGAATGTGATTATCCCACAGGCCACTCCGCTGCCCACGGCCACCCACACCGTCCGGAGCCTGTCGGCCTGCATCATGGCTCGGGCTTGTGCCGCTGTCCTCTTGGCTGTCGACGTCGCGGTCTTCGCTGACTCGGTGGCCTGCGTCAGTTCCTCGGCTAGGGCCTCGATCCGAGCCATGGCCGTTTTCTGCCTCGCCAGCTCCCCGTCCATGAGCTGGCTCCAGTCCCTGGCTTGCGCCATGGACTGCTGCCGCATCTCCGCCGAGGCCTCCTTGTACTCGTCCGTCAGCTTGGCCATGGCCTGCGCCAGCGGTTCGATCTGCGCCGACATGTGCGCCAGGCTCCCCTCCTGCAGCTCCCGCAGCTCGGAGATCCGCTCTCCGAGCGACCGTGCCACGCTGTTCGCGGAGGATTTCAACATCTCTGTCTTGCTCATAGTCTAACCTCGATTGGAGCCGCTTCCAGCTATACGCATTGCCTAGTTGCGACGCTTTGAAAACATCACCTGTCGCCTGAAAGAAAAAAGAAAAACCCTTTAGGCGTCCATTTTCCAGCCTCGGCAGGGTATCTACCCCCGCCGCATCGAGTCGCTCCAGGAACGCTGCCATAGTCGGCGTGTCCACCATGGCCTGGTCGAGGATCTGCTGCAGAACCAGCTTGGACGGCACGCGCCCTAGGCGCAGGGCCTCCTGAACCTCGCCTGTGGTGAGGGCCCGCCGTTCGCGGTGCAGCTCCGGGTCGAACTGCGTGGTCAGGGCCAGCCCGTGTTCGAGCTCCAGCTCCCCAGTCGCCTGCATGACCTGGTGCGCATCCCACTTGCCATGCCAAAGCTCGCTGCCGACGCCGATCCGTGACACGACCAGGTGGACGTGTTCGTGTTCGGTATCCATGTGTCGAACCAAGAGGTACGGGTGGCGGTCCGGGTCCAGCCCGACCTTCCGAAGTAACCCGTCCGCAACGTCCTGCCACCCGGCATCGGTCAAGTGCTCGCCCTTCGGGAGCGACAACGAGCAGTGCCACACCGGGCGCCGCACCCCAGGCCGTAGGCTCCGACTCTCCCCGAACTCCGCCGCCAGCTCCCGAGGGGTGCATCCGTTCATGTTGCCGCCGATTACAGAGGCCCCGGCCCGCACGGCCCGCCGTCCCTTGGCCTCCTCGGTGGTCAGCAGATAGTTGACCACGCCGCGAAAACCGCCACCCCTGTTCACACGACCCTTCACTTGCCCCCCTTCATAAGCCGCCGCACCTCGGCCAGGGCCAGACGCAGCTCCTCGATGGCGTCCGGATCCACGCCAACGGTCCGCCCTTCGGCTGCGGCCTTGGCCAGAGTCGTCAGACCGCCAGCGATCCGACCAGCATGTCCCCAGGCCTCTTGGTTCACCTCGGGGACGCGTGCCGGCGCTCGGCGCAATGCAGCCGTCCGCAGCCACTCGCCACGAGTCATCCCTTCGGGGCGGCGATCATCGATCTCCGCCAGCTCCGCATCGGTGACGCGACACGTCACTGGATGCCGCCGAAGCTCGGCCTTCGGCCTGGGTTTCGGCCCGCGCTTGCGCCAGTTGGCCTTGGGCTTCTGCGCTTCCTGCTCTTGCTCTTCCATGCCTTTCTCCCCGGGGGTCCCCATTAGCAACGCGTTGGGGGGACGAAACTTGCGAAGCAAAGTTATACGTCCCTCCTAACCAAAATCAGGGGCACCATATCCAGCTCAAGGGCGACTGTCTACAGTGGACCCTTATGGACCCTCACCCCTCCAGCGTCCCGTCCTTCCGCGCCTTGTGCGGCGACAGCAAGGGCTTGGACTGCCTCACCTCGGCCAGTTCCTCACGGAGCTTGGTCGTTTCGCCCTGGGCCTTGGTCAGCTCCTCGCGGATCCTCGCAGCCTCGATAGCGCCCTCGGCGCGGACCTGGGTCAACTCATCCTTGTGCGCCTTGCGCTCCGCCTCTGCCCGGGCCTGGGCCTGGGACAGCTCGTCCCGGTGGG
>NZ_JADBGG010000065.1 GCF_014873765.1 Desulfomicrobium macestii
AACTGGAAAAGGTCGGTGTCTTTCATAGGCGAACGAATTACCCGGATGCGGTCAGGGGTTCAAGGCCCCTACCCACTTGAAACAGCGAGGAACCCAGAAACTTGATCTTGAGCTTGCCCCGCCGATATTTTGCCTTGTCGAGCCATTTCCAAATGAAGTACTGATTATATTCAGAATCGGGGCACTTTCATGGGGGGAAGTATGGACTCTACAGCGAAAGGACGTTTTGAAGTGGCCAGGATGTATCGAGACATTTTTGGAATTAGCCTTCCCGAAGTTGAAAATATTCTGGCAGAAAAGCTTTACGACCTTGCGCTTAAAGCTATGATGCGCGGGACGCCAATCACGGAAGACGAACTCCAAGAGGGGCTGCACTTGGGTGTGAAGTAGGGCATGCCTCCACGGAGGCAGCTTTTTGAGTGAATTTTATTCGCACCAGTACGCGCTCACGCGAGCGGATGCCATTCGCGGGGTATGGTTAGGTTTGGGCACGTGTGTGATAAAGTGGCCCCTGAAAAGAGCTGTGTTCCGCAAACAGATGGACCAGACAACGCGTGACACTTAAAAGAACCTTACAAAACCTAACATTTTTGTGCCGATTCCACACAAACCTGGCCGTTGCGATGCTAACTTTGCTAACAGCCTCGGGACGTCATGGAGGCACGCGCAAGACTGTTGAAAAATGTTGATATTCAAATCGCGGGGCAACTACGCGCACGCAAGACGGTTGCGAGAGCAACATGCTGAAATTTAGATAAATTCCTAGTCAGGATGCGCAGTAACTACTAGGGAAAACTTGTATTTGTGGTAAGCAAAAGTCAGCAATCGCACTTTCATAAAACTTCAAATGCCGAGGACCGACAACGGCGGTGCGAACCACGTCAAGATCGTATCAAGTATCACAACAAGATCGCTTTGTAGCCTTCGACGATATAGAGCAATTCAGGCAAACACGTACACTGCGGTCTTGCTCCCCAACGGCCCGGTTAACGTCTCCTCAATCTGTCGGCAAATTGGCTTTCTCAGCTTTTTCCAGGCCGTCCAACGCCGACAAAAACCATGCGGGCAGGTTGTCAGGCAGACTTTCCGGCTCATCCGTTACCCTGCGCAGCATTTCAAAAAACCAGACCCGTTTTGGTGACCGACCCTTCGGAGGTGTGCGAACGCGCACAGTGCGGTTTCCTTCCGGCACGTCGAAATAGAGAACTACCTCCATCTCCGGGTCGTAGATGTCGAGTATCTCCGTGACCTCATGCAATCCGTTCCCAGCGAAATACTCGCGTGGCCCGTAGACAAGTTCCGGCCAGCCTCCATCGTCAATAATTCCCACTGCGCCCGGTCCCAAAGTCTCAAAACCATTATAGGCGAAAAAGACGAGGCCGTCCCAATTTTCCAAGGCAATTTCGACGAGTTCCGGCAAGGGCTTTGTATTCATGGTTAATCCTCATGGCTGGATGCAATAGTCCTCAAGAAAGGAACCTCTTAATAGAGTGTCTCGTCTTTCAACATCCCGTCCTGAATAATTCCCGCATTCTCACACTGCCTAACACGTTCGCGTCAAGCGCTGGGTCGATTGTCCAATCTCATGTTGAGCACCTGCTCGATATTGTGGCTCCATGCTGCTTTGAACGCTGGGTCAGACGCGAAAAGTTTGTAAAGCTCAAGCTCATCTTTCCGCCGTTTCAGCATCACGTCCTGCAGCATTTTCTCAAGAGCAAGTCCACGGTTGTAAGGGTCTGCATTTGCTTCATACTTGAAAGTGTAGTCGGGGTGAGCGCGGATACTCTTGACAATGTTGATAAATTTAACCCGCTGTTCTTCTGGTGTGGCACTCCAACCCTGAAACCAACGTTCATTAAAGCTGCGAATGATTTCATCAAGGGGATCAGTCTCAGGGTCTGGCCCGGGGCCGCGCGGATTGGGATTCTGCGGGTCAAGCGCTGTAGGCGACGCGTTCAGGCCGATACTATGGTTCAGTTTTGTTCGCTCAAGGCCGTAGGACGACAGGTCGACCGCTTCCAGTAATTTGTCGAGCATGTCTTGGTCGGGATCTTTGATCTTCAGTTTCGGCACCAGGAACTTCAGGAACCAGAACAGCTTTTCCCACTCGATGACTTCGAACGGCATGATTGACGCCATCTGACCATAAATCTTCACGAACTGCCGCGCCTTGACTTTGAAGTCGATTTTGGCCTCCTCCGCCAACTCCAACTTCTTATTGAACCTATCTGCGGCCGTGTCGATCAGCGGGCTCAGGGCCTGGGCGTCCTCATTTGCGAAATAGCGGGTGACGAACTCTTCGACCTCCTGCCATTCATACACGCCAACGTGGTCGAGTGATCCTTTTAGTTCGTGCAGGACGTTCACATCCGTGGCCGAAGACAGGGTCGTGACAGTGTAGAAGGGGTCAAAGGCCGTCTTGATGTCCGCAACGTCATTGAAGAAATCGAGGATGAACAGATCCTCGGTCCGCTTGCCTAGCTTCGGAGCCGAGCGGTTCAGTCGTGACAAGGCCTGCACGGCCATGACGTGCTGCAGCTTTTTGTCCACGTACATCGTGGTCAGCTTTGGCTGGTCAAAACCGGTCAGATACTTGTTCGCGACGACCAGCAGCCGGTAATCGTTTTCGTCGAACCGATCCCGCGTGTCAGACTCGGAAAAACCGTTCGTTTCGGCTTCAGTATAGGTCACGCCATCGACAATCTTCTCGCCCGAGAACGCGATCAGCGCCTTGAACGGGCGCCCCCTATCCGCCAGCAGCTTCGTCAACGCTTTGTAATAGCGTATTGCCATTTCGATGTTCTGCGTGACGATCATTCCCTTGGCTTTGCCGCGCAACTTCTTGGGCGTTACAACCTGCTCGATGAAATGATCGAGCATGATTTCTGCTTTGGTATTGATCGTCTGCTGGCTGCTTTCGACATAGCTTCGCAGCTTCTTCTGGGCTTTGTTGTTGTCGAACAAGGGGTTGTCGGCAATCGACTTCTGGATTTCGTAATAGCTCTTGTAGGTCGTGTAGTTCGCTAGGACATTCAGGATGAAGCCTTCCTCGATGGCCTGCTTCATGCTGTAGAGGTGGAAGGGTTTGAAGCTGCCGTCGGCCTGGCGCTCGCCGAACTTTTCCAATGTCGTGTTTTTCGGGGTGGCCGTGAAGGCGAAATATGAGGCGTTGCCGCGCATCTTGCGCGACTGCATCGCCGCCAGAATGCGTTCCTGCGGGTCAACTTCGTCCGGGTCCGCATCGCCCGCACCCATCGCGCGGTTCATGTTGTCATGGGCGCTGCCGCTCTGGCCGCTGTGCGCTTCATCGATAATCACCGCGAACCGCTTGTCACTCAGGTCGGCGATTCCCTCAATAATGAACGGGAACTTCTGAATCGTCGTGATGATGATCTTCTTGCCGTTCTCCAGCGCCGATTTCAGATCGGCCGAGCGCAAGGCCGGGGCGACGATGTTCTTGACCACGGAGAAATCCTTAATGTTCTCACGCAGCTGCTTGTCCAGAAGACGGCGATCGGTAACCACGATGACCGAGTCGAACAGCGGCTGATCCAGTCCCCTGGCACCGGGAATGTCCATTTTGGCCGGATATGTCTCGATCAGCTGATAGGCCGTCCAGGTGATCGAGTTCGACTTCCCCGAACCCGCCGAATGCTGGATCAGATAGCTTTGCCCCACACCAGTCGTGGCTGCGTGCGACAGCAGGCGGCGCACCACGTCCAACTGCTGATAGCGCGGGAAGATCAGCGTCTTCTTGGCCAGCGGGTCGGTCGACTTCCCCTCCAGCAGCACGAAATGCTGGATGATGCCCGCGAGGCTCTCCTTGGTGAAGACTTCTTCCCACAGATAAGCGGTCTTGTGGCCATTCGGGTTAGGCGGGTTGCCCTCGCCCTCGTTGTGGCCTTTGTTGAAGGGCAGAAAGAAAGTGGCAGGCCCGGCCAGTTTGGTAGTCATGAACACTTCGTCGGTGTCCACCGCCATATGCACCAACGCGCGGCCGAACTGCAGCAGGGGCTGGGTGGCGTCGCGGCTGGTGCGATACTGTTTCTGGCCGTGATAGCGGGCGGTCTGGCCAGTCCAGGCGTTCTTCAGCTCGATGGTGATCAGCGGTAGCCCGTTGATGAAGAGGACCATGTCGATTTCTTCGGCAGGATTGGTCTGCGAATAGCGGACTTGCCGGGTGACGCTGAAGATGTTGGCGGCGAAGTTCTCGTGCACTTTGGCCGCCGAACTGGCGAGCGGCGCGGGATACATCAGTGCAAAGAAGGAGTCATCAACGGCAAGGCCCTTCTTGAGCAGATGCAGCACCCCGTTCTTCTTGATCAGTCGGTCGAAGCGTTCATGGATCTTGCGCTGCCAGTCGTCGGGATTGCGAGCCTTCAGTTTAGCCAGTTCCTTGCTCTGGGTGGCTTCCAGAAACTCCCAGAACAGCCTTGTATCGAGCGCATATTCGGCGTCGAAATCCGCAGCCAGGCCAAGCCGGAAGGGGCCGGGACCAGCAGGCGCGGGGCTGCCGCTGAGTTCTTCACTGGTGTGGCCGGTCAGATGTTTCTGAATGGCCTGTTCCAGTGCGATTTCCTTGGTGTTGCTGACCATGCGGACTCCCTAAATGACCTTGATTTTACCTGTGACCGCCGCGTTGATCAGGCTGGTTTTGTATTCCTTGAGTGCGGCGATCTGCTCTTCCTTGATGGCGATGCCATTGTCGATTTTCTCGCAACCGGTTTTGATATGCGCCGCGATCTCCGCCTGTTCGTTGAGCGGTGGTAGAAATAGGTCGACCTTCGAGAAGTTGTCGAAGTTCAGGTCTTGACCATCGCGAATGAAGCTGCCGGTTGCCTGAAGCGCTTTGATGTATCGTGGACTCTTGAACAGATAGCCAAAGAAATCGGCGTTCACCGGTTCCAGCGGGTGTAGGATAACATAAGATGATCGAATGCAGCCTGTCGCAAACGCCCGTTCCAGGCCTCCTTGAAAGCTGCGCATGCTGATCACGAAATCATCGATTTCTACGCGTTTGCGCTTTTCGAGATTGGTCTGGATCTTAACCACGCGGCGTCCGACAAGTTCTTCGAATTCTTCCTGCGGAATTACACCGTAGGATTGAGTTGCGGAAAGCTGGATGTCGTCTTTACGAGCAAGTTCCTTGCGCTGAGTGAAAACATATTTGCTCCGCCGCACCTCCCAATGCGCGGGGACTTGGCCGATCCAGCCGATGCCGCTGTCTTTCATCGGGGCGACGGGGTTCAGGCCGTGGGTGACGGTCTGCTGGATCAGGATCTGCCGCCGCTCTCTCAACAGGGCGATCTGCTGTTCCTTGATCCGTACCGCCTCGTCCAACTTAGCACATTTTTCATCCAGAAACACTGCGATGGCGCGTTGCTCAGGGAGGGGAGCGCAAATCAGAGGAAGGCGAAATAAGTCCTCCGAATAGAGGCGAATGAAACCTTCCATGACGCCTTTGACGCGCCGCTTGATCTCACCTTGATACTCAACTTGCTGGAGCAATGCCGCCACGACATCGGCGCGCATTGGTACATTCCGTTTCACTCGGTAGATTGCGTAGTCTGGGCTAGTGATGCCAGACATTCTCGAAATTGCCATAAGACCGTTCGATGCTTGCATGCGGTTGACGACGATGTCGTCCTTAGACACCATTTTATAGCCGACCAGACTATCAGCTTGGCCGCCGCGCTCTGCCATGCTGTCCCTTCGGATTACACCGTGTATCTTGCTTAACGATAATAGAGGCTCCGATCCGTCTTTGGATCTTTCACTCAGTTCTTCGAGAATAAAACCCGCTCTTTTGACTGACCAGTGGGACGGTATCTGGCCAATCCATTCGACGCCGCTGTCCTTGTAGCTGTCATAGGTTGAGTAAGCTGCGATGTTTCTCACACCTCCTCCGATAGATCAGCGGGTGTCACCCCCAGGATATCGGCGATCAAGCCATCAGCCTTTTGCTCCAGCTCCAAAATGTCCCGCGTTATGGCATCGAGGCCGCGTAGCGACTTCTGGCGGTAGAAATACTTGTTGAAGCTGATCTCGTAGCCGATTTTGACCGTGTTGAGGTTGATCCAGGCCTCGGGCACATGCGGTTTTACCTCGGCTTTGAAATAGCGGTGGATGCTGTCCTTCAGCGGCACCGCCTCGCTGTCGCGCAGATCGGTACTGGATTCATAGGTCAGCCAGTTGCCATCGGGCTGGGCATAAAGGCCGAAGTGCCCCAAGTCCTCGATGCCGCACCCCAGCCGCGCCGACAAGGCCTCCAACTCTCCCTTGGTGAAGGTCAGGGTCTTGTCGATGACTTTTTCCGCATCATCGGAATACCAACTGGCCGCGTTTAGGATCGCGTTTTTCTCAGTCGCCGACAGCTTGATCTTGCGGGCCTTGAGGGTCTTGGCCACCCTGTTACGGAACGCATTGAAATCCGCTGTTTCCTCGGTGCCCACAGATTGCATCAGCTGGTGCCCGACCTCTATCAACTCGCGCTGGCGCAGCCAGGAGGCAGTATTCACCAACTTGGCGCGTTGCTTGGCGTTCAGTGCGATCTCCTGTTCATCACACCAGGCCTGGATGGCCTTGGCCTGTGATTTCAGAAAGCCGGGCTCATAGACCTTGTCGCCATGTTCGGACCAAAGTTGTTCCATGGGTTCGCGTAGGGATTTGTCGAAGCGCAAGGGCTCCAGCCGCTCAGGAGCAAACTGTGCGCGGCGGCGGTCGGGGCGTTCGATGGTGACCTTGTAGTAGCCGAAATCGCTGTTGTCGAAGACCTGCACCGCGATGCCGGTCGGGTCGCCATTGGCGTCCAGTTCGCGTTCGACCGGTTGGAATGCGGTGTAGGTTGCAAGGATCTGATCAATATGTTCGGGCGCGAACTCGCAGTTCTTGTCACCAAGATTTTTGCGCAATTTGCGGAACAATAGGTTCGCATCGATAAGCTGCACGCGGCCACGCCGTTCCGCAGGCTTGGCGTTGGTCAGAATCCAGATGTAGGTAGTGATACCAGTTTTTATCGAGCTACTGGCTTGTTCATAGCAACATAACATCATAATATTCCTTGAAATTATTTATAAAATCATTATTGAAATAATGAACAAATA
>NZ_JADBGG010000066.1 GCF_014873765.1 Desulfomicrobium macestii
TTCTTTTGAATACTTGGCTGATCTTCCCATGTGTGTCTCCTCATGAGCGGAAGATAACCTCTCAAGCCGTGTCCGTCATCCTTAAGGCAGTCCAGGATGCAGCGACGGACACCTCTATCTGACCTGTCTTCGCAATAGAGGACACGTTCATTTCCCATTCACCAATCACCAATCTCCAATCACAAAAATTTCAATCACCATTCAGATGCCGCGGTCTGCAGGACGTGATTGTTCATAGAGGGTTTCAGGCGCGATATCGATGTTGCCGGGCCATATAACTGTTCCGTAGCCTACTTTAGCAAGCATGAAGAACGGTGATTCCTTGAGGCGGTGAAAGGGAGGTTTTGTCAGGAGATGCTTCATATCGAAAATGCGTTTTTCGCCGTTTTCGAAAGTGAGATAGAGGCAATGGTCGGGCCTGGCCTCGACGGCGACTACATCCAGAAGCTGTTTTTCCATAGTTACCATCCAATTGTCAGCGAAGCGGGGCTATGTTGAAAAGTTCTTCTCCAGCCACGGCCAGTTCCCAGTTTGCCAGCAGTTCGTCTTTGTGAATTTCGATCCATGCCTGCACAAGTTTCAGTTGCTTGGCGGGGAAGTCCCCTGCGAGGAGGACGCCATCGTCAATGCATATTGATGCCTTGTGTCCCGCATAGCGTACGTGGATATGCGGGAGGTTATGCCGCCCACAGTCTTCGTACATGATCATTACGAGGATTCCGTAAAACATGCTGATGGTCGGCATTTTTCATACCCTTTATTTATAAGTTGGAGTCGGGGATGAGTCCAGTGTGTTATTGGACTCAGAGACCCAGGCATTTGAAGTTGCCAGATTTCGCTTTGTGTGGAAATTCGGCCAAGTACGTATACTACATTGGGTCTCCAATGCCCGACTTACCCCAGTCACTACTCACCAATCACCATTCACCAATCAAGACAGTCCAACCAAATCAGACAACCCCCTCCTTGCTCAACTCCTCTGAAAAACAAGCCCAACCCCCGCCCGGCGTGGCTTTCCCGCTGGCTTCGAGAAAAGTCTTGCTGGCACGGGACTTGTATCCTTTGCGCGTCTTGATTTGAGAATCCGGGAAAGGAGTGTGGATGGTTTCAGGGGATGCGGTTGATGATCGCAGTCCTGTTGCGTTGCCTTTCCCATCACCGATCACAGACTGAATGAAATTAGTGAGTTCTTGGTCTCAGAGACCCAGACAATTTTTAATAAGTTGGAAGGTCATGGATAAAGCCGTCATTGCTGTTGTTGGACTTGGATATGTCGGGCTGCCTTTGGCGGTCGAGTTCGGGAAATACACCCGGACCATCGGGTTTGATTTATCTGAGCAGAAAGTGGCGAATTACACGAGTCATATCGATGCCATGGGCGAAGTGGACAGCGCTGGATTTGCTGCTGCGGTTCATTTCGAGCCAACCACGGACCCGGCCCTGTTGAGACAGGCCGATTACGTCATCGTGGCCGTGCCCACGCCCATCGGCAAGGACAGGCGACCGGACCTGTCACCCGTTGAGAGCGCGGCGCAGATCGTGGGGAGCAACCTGAAGCCTGGCGCGATCGTCATCTTCGAGTCCACGGTGTATCCGGGAGTGACCGAGGAGATTTGCGTACCCATTCTGGAACGGATGAGCGGGCTGGTCTGGAAGAAGGATTTTTTTGTGGGGTATTCGCCGGAACGCATCAATCCAGGAGACAAGGAACATACCCTGATCCGGATCACCAAAGTTGTTTCCGGGGACACGCCCGAGACGCTGGACAAGGTCTCCCGGCTGTACGGCTCCATCATAACCGCCGGAGTTTATCCCACCGAGAGTATCAAGGAAGCCGAGGCCGCCAAGGTTATCGAAAACACGCAGCGGGATCTGAACATCGCGCTCATGAATGAGCTGGCCATTATCTTCGACACGCTGGGCATCGACACCCTGAACGTGCTCAAGGCCGCGGGCACCAAGTGGAACTTCCTCCCGTTTCGTCCGGGCCTGGTAGGCGGGCACTGTATCGGCGTGGACCCCTACTACCTGACCTACCGCGCCGAAATGGCCGGCTACCACCCCCAGGTCATCCTTGCCGGCCGCCGCATCAACGACAACATGGGCAAGTTCATTGCCGAAAAGACCATCAAGCTGATGATCTCCTCGGGGCAGAACATCAAGGGCGTCAAGGTCGGCGTCCTGGGGCTGACCTTCAAGGAGGATTGTCCGGACCTTCGCAACTCCAAGGTGGTGGACATCATTTCAGAGCTTGAATCCTTCGGGGTCGAGGTGCTGGTGCATGACCCCATGGCGGACCCGGCCGAGGCCAGGGAGCATTACGGGGTCGAGCTGGTTGGGCTGGAGAGGATGCGTTGCCTTGGAGCGATGGTGATTGCGGTTGCGCATGCTGCATACAGGGACATGGGTGCAGGGTCTTTCCATTCGATGATCTGCGATGACGGCCATATCGTGGACGTGAAAGGGCTCTTAAACGGAACGGATGCGGGCGATAACGGCAGGAATATCTGGAGATTGTGAGGATTTATGAATGGTGATTGGTGAATAGATAGGACGAATAAAATTATCGATGATAATTTTTAAAACTTCTTCCCAATCACAAATCACTATTCACCAATCACCAACATCCTCCATACATCAGATGCGGGTCGCCTGCTCAATGACCTTTTCCGCCCACTTGTTCAGGCTTTGGCTTTCATGGGCTGCCTTGCGGAGTGCCGCCGCGTGAACCTGAGGATTGATGCGCAGCATCAGGCGACCGCTGGCCGGTTTTTCGGGTTTCTGATTCAGTTTTTCGCAGGCCGCTATATAGTCATCGATGGCGGTGTGGAATGCGGTCTGGAACTCGTGGACGGACTCGGCATGGAAGACTATGACATCTTCGATGTCTAAAATCTTGCCCACAAGAATGTTGTCTTCCGCGTCAAAGTCCATGCGGGCGGTGTACCCTTTATATTTCAAGGCGTTCATGGTTTGACCCCCAGGGTTGTAAGATATTCACGAACAGCACGAACGCGGTAGCGCAGAGATTCACGTTGCGGGTGTGGCCGGTGGAAGTGAGCGCGCTTGCCGCCCTTTTCGAAGGTCACCGATGAACCGCTTCCCTCGAGGATTTGGCAGCCCAGAGCGACAAGCAACGCCTCAATCCTTGCCCATTCCAGACCACCGTTCACGGGATCGGAAAAAATGGCTTCAAGCGTTTTCCTGTGTTTGCTGTTCATGATTCAGTGATAGCGCTTTTCTTGATAAATGCAAGCAGTGAGCGGAGGCGCGGCTCTCCACGATTTATCAAAGCCGTATCCCCGCCTTCTCGCAGTTTCCTAATCGCCAATCACCAATCACCATTCACCAATCAAGACAGTCCAACCAAATCAGACAACCCCCTCCTTGCTCAACTCCTCTGAAAAACAAGCCTAAACCGCGCCCGGCGTGGCTTTCCCGCTGGCTTCGAGAAAAGTCTTGCTGGCACGGGACTTGTATCCTTTGCGCGTCTTGATTTGAGAATCCGGGAAAGGAGTGTGGATGGTTTCAGGGTTCTTGGTCTCAGAGACCCAGGCGGGCTGAACTGGCTGTAGGGAGCGAGAAGTTTGTGAATCACGTCCGTAAACAGAGCGGGTATGCCCCAGTGGTGAAGCCAGAAAGCAACGCGCTCGCCGAGGAACCGGCCGGGTACGGAGAGCAGGTAGATGGCGGGAACATGCTGGAGTGGGGATTTTGAAGGTCCGCAACGCGAGTTTTTGCAAATAATTTTAGAATGTTAGATATAAAAATAGACAGATTTTCGGTTGATGACCTCATTCTAAGGCCGAAAAAAGGGCCTTTTTAGAGATAAAAGTGAATAAAATTGGTAAGTTCTTGGTCTCAGAGACCCAGCAGATATCAAACAGGCAGATACCAAGTCGAGAAAGTAGTCATTAAAATGAGAGAGTATTGTGAGTGATAGCAAATCAATTTTATCAGCAAAAATTTCTAAACGAAATTTTATAAAAATAATAGCTGGATCTGTTTTAAGTATTTCGACAAGTAATAATTTATTTTCTTATAATAAAATACAAGAATCAAAAAATTCATTACCTTTTTATCCACAAAATTTAGATATACCTCCAATATTTTGTATCGCATATATATCTCCGAATGTAGAAGATCAAAAAAATCAAGAGCACATTGTAGCAAAATATCCGTTGGTGATTGTCCCGCAAGATCAGCGATATGATTTTATTCGGTGGAGAGATAAAGTTAAATCAATAAATCCAGATATTAAAATGCTAGCCTATCATATGGTAATTGAGGAAACAGATGTTCCAGGACCTGGGCATGATAAGTTAAGGAAAGTAAAAGACTCTTGGTGTGTATATCCAGGCGGTCTAGTTCCAATGGTTGATGCAGTGCCTCGCAAAATGAGAATTTTTGATCCACGAAAATCAGAATGGCGTTCATGTTTTTTAGATGGATGTCGTGCAACATTATCCGCTTATCCGTATGATGGACTTTTCCTTGATCAATGCAGTGTTTTTGTAAAATCAAACCCTTTTCCCGGAGTTAGAGATGAGATGCGGCGTGCGATTCAAGACGTATTGCTTCAATTGCGTAAAGAATTTCCGAATATGTTATTAATTGGAAATTCAAGGTATAGTTGGTCAGGATTAAATGGAGAGATGAATGAATTTAGGCTGAATGAAATTGAAAGAGAATTGCGCAAATATCCGGGACATTCATTGCCCCGCGTTGAACTTGTTCAAACATATTTAAAACATTCAAACGACATCAATACGATAGTTAAAGAAATGTCAATTGTGCATGCACATGGCGGGTTTTATGGAACATGCGTAAAAGCACAGCAAGTTCTGTGGTTTGAAGAATTTGATCAAGTCATAAGATCTTACAATGAAAAAAAATTAATATAAACAGGTTAATAATTAATAGATATTATGTTTTTTTTGTTAAAATATTCAACAATAATAATTAATTTAATAGCTGTGTCTTTCGCACTATTGAATATATTAGCGCCGATTTCAGTGAATAAAAACTGGGAAATGCACGTTAGTACTGTTTTTGTATTTTGGGCTCTTTTTTTTGTTATGTGTACATATGCACACTTCAAAACATTTTATTTATTTATTAACGCGTATATAATTCCTTTATGCTTATTCCATTTAGGAATAGTAATTCCAAATGCATATGGAATGTTGAGTAATTTTAAGTGGGATAAGTCTTCATCATTTCATATGTGGTTAGAATATGCAAGTTGGTATGTCGTGTTATCGGTAGCTTGCATAGGTGTTGGTGTAGGTTTGTCAATGAAAAATAAAAAAATTATCGTTGTTAGTGATGGAATAAGATTTAAAATCACACAAACATTTAATAAATTATATTTAGATGGAATTGGATTGCTTATAGCCTCTGTGATTTTTTTGATAATGGCACTTATCTCATTAGGAAACTTGTTTGCTTATTCACGAGCAGATTTTTTTCATGGAGTAGGAGACACTAGAGGTCTTGGATTGTTTATGATGTGTCTGCCGTCAGCAGCGATAGTTTTAATGATAGGAGCGTGCAGTCGAAAAGAAAAAATTTTTGCGGCAACCATTTCTTTAATCACATTTGCTGTATTTTTGTTGTCTGGATATCGTTCCGCAGCACTTTTTCCTGCTTTAGTCGGCGTTATAATTTGGGTCAAAGTCAAAAATAAAATTCCGTTAGTTGTTTCTTTAAGTGCAATTTTATTTGTATTGTTTATTATTCCAGTTATCGGCATGCTAAGATCTGTTGGTCCATATAATGAGATGAATACACAACATTTTAAAAAATCAATTCAAAAAGCTAATATCGAAAATTCTTTTATTGAACTTGGAAGTACGATTGGAGTTCTTGCTCATACTCTTAGACTGGTTCCTGCTGTAGATGATTATCGTTACGGTATTACGTATGTCAAATCTTTTCGAGATTCAATTCCAAATATTATGCCAGAAATGAATAAATCTTATAGGAAAGAGTCAAGTAATAGAGCTATGTTAGATCATAAGGTTATTGGAAAGATGGCTGTGCCTTCTGATTGGATTACTTACAGGATAGCGCCGGATAAATATCATAAGGGAGAGGGTGTCGGCTTTTCTGCAATAGGAGAGCCCTATCTTAATTTTGGAATTGTTGGCGTGGTTATTTTCTTTTTATCGATTGGATATTGTTTAGGTCGACTCGACGATAGTTATCTTCTCGATAAGCCGAATTTGTTATTGTTTCTATGTGCGATGTTTTGGTTTTTAATCCGCACTGTGCGGAATGATTTTAGCAATTTTATAAAACCAGCAATATTTATATTTATTATCGTTGTAATTTGGAGATTTACTGCATGTGCGTTGTTAAAAAATTTAAAAAATAATAAATTAGTAAAAATTAAATAATATCAAAAAAAATTAATGTTTGTAATAAATATGTAAATATAATAATTATATTTTTTTTAAAAAAGGAATTTAGCAGTTCAATATTTAAAATATGAATAGATTAAAAAAAAATGTGAGTGCAAGTTTTGCTGGTAACGTTGTTTACGCAATATCACAATGGCTACTTATAATTTTGTTAGCGAAACTTGGTGGTGAACAAATTTTAGGTTTATATGCGTTGGCTTTGGCTGTGGTTAGTCCTGTTTTTGCCTTGACGAATATGAACCTACGCGCTGTTCAGGCTACTGATGCTGAAAAGCCTGTTAATTTCGACAGTTACGGTCGATTTCGTTATTTATCGTCCATTAGCAGCATGTTGAAAAATTCCTTCCGACGTCAGAGCCAAAAATTGACATCGCCGTCATCCTGGCCGTAATCAATTCAGAGAAAATCATGCATT
>NZ_JADBGG010000067.1 GCF_014873765.1 Desulfomicrobium macestii
TCGTCATTCTCTGCTCCCTAATCATTTGCGTTTGAAGGGGTCGGGACTAGCAGAGTTCCCACCTAAAGGCTTGTGCAAATTTCCGGGGCCACTTCAAGGAGAGGAAGTTTATGAACGCAAAAAAATTAGGCCTTACTCTTGTCTTATCTGTGATGCTTTCGGCCGGAGTGGCTGTGGCCGAAGATGACATCACCCTCCAGAAAAGTGTCATTGACACCCTGCGCTATGCCCCGCGTCTGGAAATGATCAAACACAACCGTGAAGCGGTGGGGCATGACTTGGACAAGTCCAAGGGCCGCTGGTATCCCAAACTCGACATTCGTGGCGGTGTCGGTGTGGATTCCTACAACGCTGAGCGTGACGTTCCAGACGAAGGCGATTGGATGAATCGTGGTGAGATTACCGCGACCTTGAGTCAGCGTCTTTATGACGGTGGCGAGGCTTCCAGCCAGATTCGTCTGGATGAAAGACGCGCAGCTTCCCTGGACTACCGCGTTTTCGACAACGCCGAGTCCCTGGCTCTGGATGCTGTCATCGCCAACCTCGAAGTGTATCGCCAGCGCGAACTGCTCTTCTTGGCAGAAGAGAACGCCAAGGCCCACCGCGACATCCTGTCTTCCCTCAAGGAGCGCGAGGAGGCCGGTGCAGGCAGTGTGGCGGACGTGACCCAGACCCAGGCCCGCCTGTTCATGGCCCAGGCCTCCATCGAGAAGACCCGCTCCGCCCTGCAGGCGGCTTTGAATGAATACCAGCGCCTGACCGGCGTGCTGCCCGGCAAGATCGCCGTTGATCCCTATCCGCAGGACCTCATCCCCGCTTCCCTGGACGATATGACCGCCCAGGCCATCGGCAACAATCCCAAGATCAACGCCGCCGGTGAAGACGTCAACGCCGAGGCCGAGCGCATCAACATCGCCAAGGCAAATTACCATCCCTATGTGTATTTTGAGCTGTCCTCCGCCTATTCCGACGGCGTAGAGAATCAGGAAACTTGGGAGCGCACTGACGCTGCCATGGTCCGTTTCAACTGGAATCTGTTCAACGGCGGTTCCGACGTAGCCGGTCACAAGGCCACCAAGGCTCGCAAGCGCCAGGCCGAAGCCGACAAGTCCGACCTGACCCTGGCGGTCGAAAACGAAACCAAGACCACGTGGGCGCAGTACAAGTCCTCCCTGAACGAGGTGAAGGAATACACCTCTGCTGTACAGTACAACCGCAACACCAAGGAAATCTACCTGGAGCAGTTCGGCGTGGCACAGCGCAGCTTGCTCGACGTGCTCGACTCCGAGAACGAAGTGTTCCAGTCTTCCAGCCAGCTGGTCACCTCCAGCGTGAACGAGCAGATCGCGGCTTACAAGCTCATGGCCCTTTCCGGCAACCTGATCTCCGCTCTTGGCGTTGATCCGGCTCTCTACAAGGACCCTGCGGCCCAGGCTGAGTAATGGCCGATTGATTCGAGGCGAAGGCCGACTTCGCCCCGATTTGATTCCCAAGCCCTTGCCGGAAAACTTCGGCAAGGGTTTTTTGCTTCACGCATAAAATTCCATGGACAGTGTTACTTGGCCGCGCTAGGTAGCGAATGGCTTGTAGGCGGACTGCGCAGTCCGTCGCATCGGCAAGGGAAATGTTTTTTCAAATGCATTTTAAGGAGCAGAAATGCTTGCAGATTTTGGAAAGAGACTGGTTCTGGGCCTGATTGCCGCCGCATGCGTGGTGGGAGTGCATGCAGCCATGGTTTTTTCCTCGGTGGGATAATTCCGCCGCGAATGGCCTGATCCCGGGCCACGTGCCAAGACAACCTGCGTTACAAGAACGCCCCTGACGACCCTGTGCTTCTGCGCGGGGTCTTTGTTTTGCTGAAGACTGGCGCGTTGCTGCCGTCAGGGCAGGTTGTGGTGGTCTGGATGCCTTCTGGTGTGCAGAACTCTCAGGATGTGCAGATCTGTGATCCCGGCTTTGTAGATGATGACAAACGGCAGCTTTGGGAGGCTGAGTTGCCTGGTTCCCTGGATTCGCCCCGGGGGCGCCGAGCCGGGAAAGAGGGCAAGTTGTTCCACGGCCTTGAAGATTGTGTTGGCCAGCTTTTCGGCCTTGGTGGGATCGTCCTCCAGGGCGTGCCTGGTGGCTTCGAGGAGGTCCTGTCTGGCTGGGGAGGTCCACTTAATCGACAGCAACGCCCAGGCCCCGCACGGCGTTCTTGACTTCGTCGTGAGGCACGAGATCGCCTGCCTCGGCGGCGAGAAGCCCTTGGCGCACTTCCTCCATAAACCAGACTTCATACTCCAAATATCTGGTCACCGCGTCGTTGATGATCCAGGAGCGCGGGCGTCCCAGGGTTTTGGCAACCTGATCGAGCAGGGCAAGCGTGTCCTGTTCGAATCTGACTGTTGTGGTTTTTTGCATGTGGCCTCCGGTATTCACCAAGAATACACTTGCCTACGTTCAAATACAGGCGCGGTCAACCGGGCCGCCGGAACATCGAGCCGGAGCCATTTTCTACGGCAATCCGAGGTTTCTCGATGTCATCTGTGCGCCATGATTCTCCGGGTTTTACGGTCATTAAAGGCCTTGACGTCATATGAGTGGTGGTTATCATAACCACCGTGGGTAGCGCTGAACTTATCAAGAAGCTGGAAGCTGACGGGTGGCTGTTTCGCAGGGCCAGGGGGAGCCACCATGTGTACGTGCATCCCGAAAAGCCTGGGCATGTGGTTGTGCCGCACCCGCGAAAGGATTTGGGAAAAGGGCTGGCGCATCAGATCATGAATGCCGCCGGTCTCAACTAGGGAGGAAGCATGAAATTCGTCATCGCCATAGAGCCGGGTACCGAGACCACCGCGTACGGTGTGGTTGTGCCTGATCTTCCGGGCTGTTTTTCTGCGGGTGATACCCTGGAAGAAGCCATGGACAACGCTCGGGAGGCCATTGATTTGTGGTGCGAGGCCGCCATCGAGGCCGGTCGCGATATCCCGGTCTTGAAATCCATAGCCGAGCATCAGGCCCGGCCGGAGTTCGACGGCTGGATTTGGGCTGCGGTCGAAGCGCCTGTTGAACGGTATTTCGGCCCGGCGGCCAAGCTCAATATCACTCTTCCAAAGCTTCTGCTGGCCAAGATCGACGCCTACGCCGCCAACCATGGAATGAGTCGTTCCGGTTTCCTGGCCGAGGCCGCAAGGAAGGCCATGCGCTAGGAGCCTGGAAGCCCATTGCGCAAGACGCCCGCTTTCGATTGGAAGCGGGCGTTTTTTACTGGTGAAGTTGCCGATGGGTCACGTCGAAGTTTTTTCCAGAGGCCATGTTCCGTCCCGGTGTCATCCCTGTGCGGACGAAGGACCCACGGTTCTCATGCATGTCCATAGTGCTTTGCGTTACTGGTGTGGCGCCCAAAAAAGGTCCGGGGCGGCAGGGCATGGCCCTGCCGCCCCGGTGGAGGGGAGGTTGATCGAGGGAAAACGTTTTTAAAGGGCCATGCCGACCTGATAAATGCTCACGGATATGCCATAGGCCAGGATCGTATTGAAACCCACCGAAAAGGCGGCCCATTTCCAGCCGATCTCCCGGCCGATGACGGCCACGGTCACGAAGCAGGGCGCGTAGAGCAGCACAAAGGCGATGAGGCTGACAGCCACCCACATGTTCCAGGCCGGATCGGTGCGCAGCTTCTCGGACAGGCCGGTGCTCTCCTCCGGATCGACTTCGCCGAGGGAGTAGGCGGTGCCAAGGCTTGAGACGATGACTTCCTTGGCTGCGAAGCCTCCCAGAAGGGCGATGTTGGTGCGCCAGTCGAATCCGGCGGGCTTGGAGACGGGCTCAAGAGCCGTGCCGACCATACCGGCCAGCGAAGAGCGCAGTGCTTCCTGGGCTTCGGCGTTGTCGATGACGGCCAGGGCTTCTTCCATGGCTGCGTCGCTCTCCCAGGTCATGGCCTCGATGCCGGCGCGTTCGTTTGCGAAGCGTGCGGTCTGCTCCTCGGACGGGCCGGGAAAGGTCATGGCCGCCCAGAGCAGGATGGAGATGGCCAGGATCACGGTGCCGGCCTTCTTGATGTACTGCCAGACCCGCTCCCAAGTGTGCAGGCACATGCCTTTCAAGGTGGGCATGCGGTACGGCGGCAGTTCCATGACAAAAGGCGTGGCCTCGCCCTTGATGACGGTGGAGCGCAGGATGCGGGCCGAGACAAGGGCCATGACCCATCCGCCAAGGGTGATCCAGAACAGCGCGCTGGCGCCGGCTCCCGGGAAAAAGGCGGCGGCCAGAAGCAGGAAGACGGGTACCTTGGCTCCGCAGCTAAGGAAGGGCGCGGTCAGGACGGTTGCGATCTTTTCCTTGGGGCTGCGCAGGGTGCGTGCCGCCATTACGCCGGGCACGGCGCAGCCGCCGGGTATGCCGCCGGAGATGATGAAGGGCATGACCGAGCAGCCGTGCAGCCCGAAGATGCGGAAGACGCGGTCGAGCATGTAGGCCATGCGCGCCATGTACCCGGAATCCTCCAGGAAGGAGAGAAAGAAGAACATGATCATGATCAGCGGCGTGAAGCCGAGTACGCCGCCCACACCGTCAATGATGCCGGATACGATGAGCGAGCTGAGCAGGCCTTCGGGCAGGATGGCGGTGGCCGTTTCGCTGAGCCAGCCGAACAGCGCCTCCACCCAGCCCATGGGCACTTCACCCAGCGTGAAGGTCAGCTCGAACATCAGATAGATGATGGCGAACATGAGAAAAGGTCCGGCCAGACGATTGGTCAGCACCATGTCCAGTTTGTCGGTGATGTCGAAGCGGGCCTGGGTCGTGGGCCGTGTGACCACTCCGTCTTTCAGGAGCCCGGTGATGAACCCGTAACGGTAGTCGGCGATGAGGCATTCGGGCTCGGTGTTCAGGGTCTTGCGACAATGCTCGGCCAGGGTGCCGGTCAGTTCCAGCAGGCGCGAGTGCACATCCGGGAAGGATTCGCCCAAGGCCAGGACTTCGGCATCGTTTTCCAGATACTTGAGACCGAGCCAGCGGGATGGATAGCGGCCATCGAGAAAATTCGAGGACTCGATCAGTTCCTGCATGGCGTTGAGAGTCTCGTCGAGGTCGTGACCGTAGGAGATGCGAAGTTCCCTTCGCGCGGGGCGACGTTCGAGCATGGCCGTTCGCGCCTCCTGCAGAAGATTTTCGCGGCCCTCGCCGGTTCTCGCCACCATTTCGAGGATAGGGGTGCCTAGAAGCTTGGAGAGACGCCCCTTGTCGATGCTGACGCCTTTGCGCCGGACCTCGTCCATCATGTTCAGCGCCACGATGACCGGAGTGCCAAGCTCCAGGATTTGCAGTACAAGATAGAGGGAGCGTTCCAGATTGGTCGCGTCCAGCACCGCCACCACGGCGTCGGGATTTTTCTCGATCAGAAAATTGCGCGCAACCAGTTCGTCCTGGGTGTAGGCGGTCAGGGAGTAGGTTCCCGGCAGGTCGACCACGGTGATGTCGAGCTCTTCGATCTTGAGACGGCCTTCGCGTTTTTCGACGGTGATGCCGGGGTAGTTGCCCACGTGCTGCCTGGCGCCGGTCAGGTTGTTGAACAGGGTCGTCTTTCCGGAATTGGGGTTGCCCATCAGGGCCATGGTGGCGTTCATTGACGGTTTTCTCCGCTGTTGTTCACGTTGACCATGATCAGGTCGGCTTCATTGTTGCGCAGGGTCAGGGTAAAATCGCGCAGGCGCAGGGCCACCGGGTCTTTTAGCGGCGCGCGGCCCACGATGGTGACCTGTGTCCCGGGTACAAGCCCCATGTCGCGAATGCGTCTGCCAAGCTCGCCAGAGGCGCTGATGGAATCGATGATGCCGGACTGATCGGCCTGCATGGACCTGAGGGTAATGGTTGAATTCATGGCGGCTCCGAGTTAGTTGTGTCTAATCATGTGTGTAAAAAAATACCTCTTTGCAGAGGAATGACGGCGAGGAGGATTTTGAAAATCAGCTTTTTTTGGAACGGCAGTCTCCAAGCGGTTTGGGTTCAAGGTTGTTGGAACAACCCGAACAGCCGCAGCATGGGTCGCTTTTCCTGAAGTGTCGTCGCAGCAGGTAGATTGCCGCAATGGCTATCACGCCAAGGGTGATGAAAAGATCAAGATTCATAACGTCTCCGGAATTGTTTGTCGTGGTGAACTTATTATGCGGGCGGATGGGTGGAAGTCAATAAAAAAATTAGTCGTGGTGAATTATTTTTTGGGGTGAAATGTGATTCGTGGTGGGCGGGGTCAAAATTAATCCGGTCGTGGTTGTGACGAATGTACCGTAGGGGCAGACCTGCGTGTCTGCCCTTTCCCGCGATGCCGGGCGGTCACGCAGGGCGGAATGCCGGGCGTTTACGCAGGACCAAGGCAGGGCGGTCACGCAGGACCGCCCCTACGGTAGATGCGGGTTTGGTTAACGTAGACGTGGTGGGCGGGGTCGTAATTATTTCGGTCGTGGTTGTAACGAATGTACCGTAGGGGCAGACCTGCGTGTCTGCCCATTCCCGCGATGCAGGGCGGCCACGTAGGACCAAAGGCAGGGCGGTCACGCAGGACCGCCCCTACGGGGGGCGGGTCGTAATATTAATCCGAGCATAAAATAGTTAACATTCGTGGAAGAATTGTGTACATTCGGATCCATGCAAACCACCGATGCACGCAAGCTTCCGCCCAA
>NZ_JADBGG010000068.1 GCF_014873765.1 Desulfomicrobium macestii
GGCGGCCACTCGGTGCCGCATAGATGCCGCTAACGCGGCGCGGCTCCATCCGTGCTTTGTACGTGTCTTCGGCATAGAGCGAAACATCGCTTGCTAAAGGCAAAAAGACAGGCATTGAGGGTGTCGCTGCGCTCCAAAGGCAGAAAGGCACCCGCGCTGACTTGCCGTTGTCTACACAAATGACTACACGGTGCTTATGGAAATTACAGGATTCGATTGGGACGATGGCAACTGGCCAAAATGCGGCAAGCATGGCGTGTCCCAGGAAGAGATCGAAGAGGTGTTGTTGGGACAGCCCGCCGTTATGCCAGATCCTTGTCCCGACGAACCGCGTATGCGGGCCATCGGGAAAACCCAGGCCGGGCGATATGTCTTCCTCGTCTTCATGCTGAGAGAGCTCGACGGGGGGACGATGCTGCGGCCGATTAGCGCCCGCTACATGCACAAAAAGGAGGTCGAGCACTATGAAGGCCAAGTCTAAGCAGATGCCGTCGCTGCGGACCGATGCGGAAGCCGAAAAGTTTGTCGAGGAGTCCGATCTGTCGCAGTACGACCTTTCCGGGTTCAAGCCGATGCAGTTTGAAATTGAGCCCAAGAAGGGCGCGTTGAATATGCGCATCCCCGTGGGTCTGCTGGAGGCTGTAAAAGCCAAGGCCGCGGCCAAAGGGGTCCCGTACACACGCTACGTTCGTATGCTGATTGAAAACGACCTTGCCCGTCCCAATCACTAAGTGTCCGCCCCCTCGGGGCGGTTCCTCGACCTCTAGGGGCGGAGGATACCGCCCCCGCCGGTCGCGGGGGATGTCGTTAAAAGGCCCCGGCACATTCGTGTTGGACGACAGCGCAGGCCCCAAGAGGGTCGCCCCGCCGCGAAGCTGCGGGGTGCCCCCCATGCCTTTCCTGCTCGGTCCACCGCCCAGGGCGCGGTGCATCGCTCCAGGCTCCGCCCACCCCGGCCCCAGGCCGGGAGACCCCCCAGGGGCAAAAAAGACCCCCGAAGGGGCCTAATTTAGTTGGCCTCTGGCGGGGAGGGAGGCAGGGGAGGGAGGCCAAGGAAGGACCGGTCACGGGCTGCTGTGATGTACTCGCCCAGGAGCGAGGCGAGAAGCGCGTCGGGCATGCGTGGATCCTCGGTGTTGTTCGCGGCGATGATCGCGGCGCCAACAAGGATTTTCCGGCGCGTGTCCTCTGCCCGGGATTTTTTCGACAGCTTTGCCTTGGCGGTGGCGATTTTCGCCTCAAGTTCGCGTTTCTTGGCTTCAAGACGCTCCAGGCTCGACGTAGTGGTCATGGTTGACACCCCTTGTTCAGATCGGTATATGATGGGCTGGCATGGAAAATTTTGGTTGTCAATTCCTGATCTGCTCTAGGGGGTTCAGGAAAAAAAGAGCCCCGCAGGGCGCACTTACAGCAAAAGTCCTTCGGACTTTCGCGTGCGCTCTGCGAGGCTGAAAAACCACGGCGGCAAGCCGCCGGAGAAGAAATGGCCATTTATCACCTGACCGCCAAGGTCGGCTCCCGGCGAAATGGGGCCAATGCGAGAAGCAAGGCCGCGTACATCACGCGGCAGAGCGAATACGCGTGGCGTCGGGACCTGGTGCACGCCGAATCCAGGAACATGCCGTCCTGGGCACGGCAAGGGCACACGGATTTCTGGGAGGCGGCGGACAAGCACGAGGCCGCAAACGGCAAGCTCTACTACGAGCTTGAGTTCTCGCTCCCACGGGAGCTGACCAAGGAGCAGCAGCTCGACCTGGCCAGGTCGTTCCTCGACTCCCGCGCCCAGGTCGCGGACGTCGCCGGGTCGCTGCCGTACACGTTCGCGATCCATTCCCCCCGTCAGCCCCACGTGCACGCTGTCTTTAACGAACGTGCGTTTGACGGCCAGGACCGCGCTCCGGACACGTGGTTCAAGCGCGCTCATGGTGGCGGGGCGCGGAAGACTCGAACCATGCAGCCGAGGGCGTGGCTGCACGAAACCAGGGCGGCCTGGGCTGACGCATGCAACCAGGCGCTCCAGAAAGCCGGCTACGGCGTCCGAGTCGATCATCGGACCCTAGAGGCCCAAGGCGTCACTGATCGCCTCCCACAGCCCCATATAGGGCCAAAAGCATGGGCTATGGAGCAGAGAGGGATACAGACCGAGCGAGGAGATCACTGGCGGGATGTCCAAGAGGCCAACGGAGCGATGCAGGAACTGCGCGAGGTCGAGCAACAGATCGAGCGCGAGCGCTTAGAGCTGGAACCCAAGACGCCGATGCAGGGCGGCAAGAAAAAGCAGGAGAAGAGAATGTTGACCGACGCACAGAAGCAAGCGGTGACCGAGATCGTGAGCTGCTACAGCAGCGAGATTGAGGCGGAAATGCGGAACTGCGAAGATCAAGCGTGCGACTATCTGCAAGACGAGTACGGGCATGATGAAGAGTTGATGCTGCTCATGCAGGAGGAGCTGCGCTTGCAGCTACAAGCGGCAAGGGAACAGCGGTTGTTGGAAGAAGCAGACGAAAGGCAGGACTGGGAGCAAGAACAAGGGCCGAGTGCCAAATTCCGCATGTAAGGGGCCAAGAGGCCCCTTTTTTCATGCCTCCTGCGTGGCCTCGATGCTGAGGCCGAACAGTCCCAGGAGTGGAACGGGCCAGAGCTGTAACTGTAAAAAACAGGTTGACAAGTGTAACTGTAACGAGTAACAAATGCGTTACGGCGTTCGTTCGCGTTACACGTTACACTACGATACAGGGGGGATAACATGGCAGGGATTACATACGAGCAGGTGGCCCAAGTGGCGGACCAGATGATCGCGGATGGCCAGCGGCCAACTATGCGCGGCGTGCGCGATGCCCTTGGCAGCGGCTCGCTTTCCACGGTCCACAAATTTCTGAACGCTTGGCTCGACGCCAGGCCCCAGGCACAGGCAGCGGCCCCTGAGCTGCCTGGGGAGTTGGTCCTGTCCATCGCCCAGGAAATAGAGCGGGCGGCCTCGCGGGCGCGGGCGGAGGTAGAGGGCGACCTGGTGGTGGCCAAGGCCACAGCCGTGGACCTGGCGACAGAAAACCAGACCCTGGAGCAGGCCGTGGCCGAGCGGGTGGCCGAGGTGGCCACGTTGACCACCGAGCGGGACCAGGCGTCCGCCACGGCAGCGGCGCACGCTACCGAGATTCAGCGCCTGGTGGAAGCCGTTGACCGGGAGCGTCGGAGCGCCGAGGAGGCGCGTCTGGAACTGGCCAAGGTCCAGCTCACAGCAGAGGCCAAGGACCGCTGGATCGAGGAGCAGGCTGCCGAAATCAAGACCCTGAAGGTGGAGCTGGTCGAGGCCCAGGGAGCCCGGCAGGCGGCAGCGGTGGAGCTGCGCGGCACCCAGGCCGAGCTGGTGGCCGAGAAGGCAGCCAGGGCGGAACTGGCCCAGGATCGCGAAGGCCTCAAGGAGTCCTTGAAGGCTGCACGGGCGGACCTCAAGGTCCAGGCCGAGGCCCTGGCTGCGTCCCAGGCCGAAGCCAAGCGGCTGGCCGCCGATGTGGCGGCGCAGGCGGCGGACCTCAAGGCCCATGCCGAGGCTCTGACCAGGGCCGACGCGTTGGCCAAGGCCCAGGGCGAGGAGCTGGTAACGGAGCGGCAGGCGCACCGCGATGGCGTCGCCCAGCTCCGGGCCGAGCTGTCTGCCGCCGAAAAGGCCCTGGCTACGGCAGGGGCCAAAGTGGATGCCGCTGCGGAGACGAAGGCCTCCGTACAGGGCGACTTGGTGGCCGCCAGGCAGCGCATCGAGTCCCTGGAGCAGGCTGTGGCCGCCGAGCGCAAGGCACACAAGGAGGAAGTGGCACAGATTCGCGCCGAGATGGCCGCAGAGCGGTCCGCTCACAAGGATGAGCTGTCGAAGCTGCGCACGGCCCTGGAAGCCGCACAGAAGCCTCTGCTTGCTCCCCACAGGTTGGAAGAACTGCCGTCAGGCAAGGCGAAGAAATAACCACTGGAAGGGGCTAAAAGGTCTGCTCATTGACCCACACGATCTTGTGGCTTAAATGAGCTACAAAAGGGAGGTCATTATGGCTGCAACGGCATTTGTTCGGGCGAGGGTGGATGAGGCGGTGAAAAATGAGGCCGCCGAGGTTTTGGCGGACATGGGGCTGACGGTATCCGACGTGGTGCGGATCGCGTTGACTAAGATCGCCAAGGAAAAGGCTTTGCCGTTCGATATGCGCGTGCCCAACGCTCTTACGGCGGAGACGCTGGCCAAGAGCGAGCGCGGAGAGGATGTACACAGTGCCAAGGACGCCGATGACCTGTTTCAACAGCTTGGGATTTGAGCATGCGAGAGGCTGAATACTCTGGCCAGTTCAAGCGCGATGTGAAGCAGGCCCAGCGGCGCGGCAAGGACATGGGCAAGCTAAAGACCCTGTTGGGCCTGCTCATCGCAGGGGCAGAGCTGCCCGAATGCTACGTGGACCATCCCCTGAAGGGCGATTGGCGCGGTTTTCGAGATGCCCATATCGAGCCGGATTGGTTGCTGCTCTACAAAATCGAGGGCAACGTCGTCCGGTTTGAACGCACCGGGCGGCATACAGATTTGTTCGAAAGGTAAACCAAGGAAGGGGCCAAAAGGCCCCTTTTTTATGCCTTCGGCTGGACGTACCGCTTACAGACGTCGCATTGCAGGAGCCCCGGCCGGGGCGTGCACTGGCCATGGCACTGCGCGTAGCATTTGTGCGCCTGGATCATTGCCTGGTTTCGCTTTTGAGACTCGTCGCTGACGGCCTTTTTCTTCTTCGCGGCGGCAATGGGAGCTGTCCTGGCCTGGGTGAAGACGAAGCGGACGCCCGTGACTACACGCCCTTGGCGTACCGGCTCCCAGTCAAAGCGGAGCGAGGTGTGCTTGTGGATGTCCTTGTGGGCCTTTTCCAGCACCCGGCGGCGGAAGGCGGCGAAGTCCGCGCGGTGGGACTCCGGTACGGCGAGCTGTTTGTACAGGTCCTCGATTGGCAGCGTGATCTCCGCATGGGTGGGTTGCCATGACTTCAGGATCTCGAAAATCCGCTGCGAGTACACGCTCGGCAGGAGCAGGAACTCAAACAGGCTGTACTGCGTAAAGTGGCCCTTGAGGGCCAGGTAATGGGGCTTCAGGTCTGGATCGAAGCGGACCGTTACGGTTCGTTTTTTGCGGTTGTAACGGCATTTGGAGAAGACGCTGTACATGGTCCAGCCGTCGGGATCGGGGATAAGGATCGTCCGGCTCATCAGCGCTTTGGACACCTCGTCAATGGCGCGGTGCGTCGCCCCGCCCTCTTCGCGGAAGAGCTCGTCCACGGGGATTTCGTACTCTTTGAAGTCTTCATCCGCGACCGTTACGCGAGATGCGACCAGCGCCACCAGGCGCGGTTCAAACACTGACTTGGCGGGCCACGCGCAGCGAGCGATGTGGTTTGACTTTTTGACTATCGGTCCTGGCAAGGCTAGTTGTCTCTCGGCCATGAACGACCTCCCTTTCAGGTCGGCTAGTGGTTATTGGCTAGGCCGGGGATTGCGACTCCCCGCCTGGCCTTTTTCATTGCTATATATCGGGCGTTCTGACACGCGTCAAGGTCGTGTCAGCTGGAAATTTGTCAGATAAACTTGGAAATTTGTCAGATGAAGTTGGAAATTTGTCAGATGAAGTTGGAAATTTGTCAGAATAGGCCTCGGGAACCCGCGCCAGTCGGGGCTTCCCGAGGCTCTGAAAAGGAAAAGGAAAAAGAAATATAAGAAGAAGAGAAGACAGAAAGACATGGCCTGGCGGCCACTCGGTGCCGCATAGATGCCGCTAACGCGGCGCGGCTCCATCCGTGCTTTGTACGTGTCTTCGGCATAGAGCGAAACATCGCTTGCT
>NZ_JADBGG010000069.1 GCF_014873765.1 Desulfomicrobium macestii
TCCCTTGGGGATTTGACCCCGACAGAGTTCCTCATGAAAAATTCACCCAAGGAAACCTCTACTTTTGGATGGCACTAACTTGGGGAGGTTTACAAAATCACCCCAAAAAAAACAGCCTATATAAATTTCAAGTCACGCCCTGCGTGTTGAAATCCGTATGATCAATGAAGCCGGGATCGATCCAAGGCGTTGGCGTAGTGCAAAGAAAAAGGGCTCTTCGGGATGTTTCCGAAAAGCCCTTTGGCGTTCAGCGATGAGTTCGTGATGTTCTGGCTTGTGGCTTCCTCGGCCACCATGGGCTGGATGACGCTTAATCCGGTGGTCTTCGTATTTCTAAAAGCCCTCAAGCGTTCCAGAGTCAGCCCGTGATGTTCTGGCTTGCGATATCCTCGGCCACCATGAGGTGAACGACGCTAGGTCCGACGGTGTTCGTGTAATGATTGTATTCAAAACCGTCGGAACCGACCACGTCCGAGGCAATCAGCGACCAGCCCGAATCCGTCGTGGACACTTGATCGGTGCCGTCACCGTACACCCAAAGGGTATCGGTGTCCGAAACAGTGAGCACATCGCCGGCCCGCAGGGTCAGCACATTGGCATCGTCCGCTCCGCCCTGCATGTCGACGCGCTCGATGCCGGAGATCCTTCCGTCCGAGACCATGCCGCTCAGGTCCAGAGTCTGGCCGAGACCGGAATGGTCTTCGAGCTTGAAGACGTCAAACCCGTCTCCTCCATGCACCGAATCGTCGGGTCCGCCGAGAAGCAGATCATCTCCGGAGTCGCCATGGAGCAGATCCTGGCCCGGGCCGCCTACCAGCGTATCGTGGCCGTCGCCGCCGTACAGCGAATCGTCGCCGCCAAGGCCCACAAGGCTGTCGTCGCCGCCGAAGCCGCGCAGCTCATCTTTGGAGCTCATCAGGAACACTCCGTCCCAGTCGGTGTCGCGGCCCAGCAGCGTGTCGCCGTGCTCGGAGCCCCATACGCCGTCCATGTACCACAACCAGTCGCCGTGTTCCTCGCCAGTTGGGTCGGCACCGGTCTGGCCGGGTTCGCCCCGGCCCGGATAGGAGGGGTTGGGTGTGCCGGGATAGGCGTAGTTCTGATCGTCCAGATCCACGAGCACTCCCAGCGCGGAATTCCGGTAGCTGGCGATGTCGTGGCCGCCCCCGCCATGGATAAAGTCGGAGCCGACGCCGCCCTCAAGGGTATCATTGTCTGAATCCGAAGATGTATTCCCGCCATCGCCCCACAGACTATCCTGCCCCTCGCCGCCGGTGATGAAGTCGTCGCCTCCCATGCCTTTGAGCTCGTTGTCGGTTTCGAAGCCGAGGATGGTGTCGTCGAAGCCGGAGCCGGTAACGTGATGGATGCCCAGCAGCGTATCGCCTTCGGCTTCGCCGCCGCTCTGGGCCGCGATACCGTCCTGGCGGGTCAGGTCCACGTAGATCGCCGACGGCGAGTTGGCGTAGTAGGCCAGGATATCCCCGTCCACACTGCCGAGAAGCAGATCGCCGTCCGCGCCACCCTCCAGGGTCTCACGGCCATGGTACCCGAGGCCCCCCAAGAGGGTATCCCGCCCCGCGCCGCCGGAGAGGAAGTCTCCGCTGTTGTCGAAAGCTTCGCTGTCGACAGGAATTGTGTTGCCGCCGAAGAGGGTGTCCATGTGGTAGTTGCCGCCCGCGATGAAATCGTCACCATCCCCGCCATACAGACTGTCTTTCTCTGTGCCGCCAATCAGGGTGTCATTCCCGGAATCGCCCCACATCCGGTCTTGCCCGGCGCCTCCGAACATGGCGTCGTCGCCCGCGCCACCCCACATGCTGTCATTGCTTGTCTCCCACCAATTGAGACTTGACGGGTCATCGCCGCTCATCGTGTCATTGCCATCCAAGCCCACGAGCCAGTTGTCGGCGTTGTCGCCCACGATTGAATCGTCATTCTCCGAGCCCATCACGTTCTCGAAACCCGTGAGCGTGTCGCCCTGGGCGTCGCCGCCGCTCTGGGTCGCGATCCCGTCCTGGTGGTACAGGTTCACGCTCACGCCTGCCGTGCTCGTGCTGTAGTCCACCCAGTCGCCGCTATTGTGGAGATTCGCATCCGTGTTCGTGCCGCCGTCCAGGGAATCGGCCCCGGAACCGCCGCGCAGCGTGTCGTCTCCCGCGCCGCCAATGAGCGTGTCCGCCCCGGCCAGGCCGTCCAGGAAATTGTGGCTCCCGTCGCCCGTGAGCGCGTCGCCGTGGACGTCGTTCGTGCCGATGACGTGCTCGATGCCCGCAAGGGTGTCGCCCAGGGCGTGGTTGCCCGTGCCGCCGCCCGTCTGCCCGACCGCGCTGTTCAGATCGACGTTCACCCAGGACGGGCTCTGGCTGTAGTCGGCCGTATCCGGGTAGTAGAAGTTCGTGGTCGCAGTCCAGCCGCCGTCGAACACTTCAACGACATCCAGGACGCTCTCGCCGCCCACCAGGGAGTCCGCCCCGGCCAGACCGGCGAACACGTTGCTCACGAAGTCCTGGCCGATGAGCGTGTCGCCGTGGGCCGAGCCGGCCACGTTCTCGATGCCCGTCAGCACGTCGCCCTCGGCATGGCCGCCGCTCTGGGCTCCGGAACTGGTCAGATCCACGCGCACGGCCGCGTCGCTCGCGCCGTAATCCGCCCAGTCGCCGCCGGGCGTCGCCTCGTAGCGGATCACCGGATTGAGCAAAACGCCACCGATCTGGTTGTAGTGGTATTTGATGGCTTCGATGGCGGTGTTCGACCCCCCGTCCAGGGTGTCGGCGCCGGCTCCGCCGTTCAGCTTGTCGTCACCATCGCCCCCGGCCAGCGCATCATTGCCTGCATTGCCGAACAGGGTGTCGTCGCCGGCCAGTCCGGACAGGAAGTTGTCCGCGTCGTCACCCGCCAGCACGTCGCCGTGCAGCGTGTCGTTCGAGCCCAAGACGTTCTCCACGCCTGTCAGGACATCGGACTGGCCATGATTGCCGCTGCCGCCTCCCGTCTGGGAGCCAGTGACGTTCAGGTCGATGTTCACCCATGTGGGGTTTGAACTGTAATCGGCCGTGTCGACGCCGTCGCCGCCGTCGAGAAGGTCCGCCCCGGCTCCGCCGACCAGGATGTCGTCGCCGCCGCTGCCGTACAGCTGATTAGGGTACAGATTCCCGATGAGCGTATCGCCATGGGAGGAACCAATGACGTTCCAAATGTATTCCAGCGTATCCCCGATGGCTTCGTTCCCGTCCGCGCCGTTCCCCTGGACCTGAACCCTGTTGTTCAGATCGATTTCCACGGCCAGGCTTTGGCTGTAGCTGATCTTAGTTAAATTTTGTGACGTAAGCGTACCCGACATGTAGTCGGCTCCGGCGCCGCCCTCCAACTGGCCATCTGTGCCCCGCAGAGAGTCGTTGCCATCGCCGCCATAAAGATCCGCCGTACCGCTGGCGTAGATAGTGTCATCGCCAGAGCCGCCGTACGCTGCGCCATCATGCAAATCAAGATAATCGTTTCCGGCCCCGCCTATGAAGAGTCCTCCGCCATAACCGGTTTTGAACAGCATGTCGTCGCCGTCTCCGCCATACAAGGTATCGTGGGTACAGCCGCCTGCTAATATATTGTCGGCGTCATCGCCCATGATCACGTTGCCCAACGCCCATGGGTCATCACGATGCAGCGCGCCCAAAACATCCTCGATGCCCCGCAGGACGTCACCCTCGCCAAAATTGCCGCTGTCGCCGCCGCTCTGTGGTCCTGTGACGTTCAGGTCGATGTTCACCGATGTGGGACTTTGGCGGTAAAAGGCGGTGTCGACGCCGTCCCCCCCGTCGAGAATGTCCGCTCCCAGGCTCGCCACCAAGTAATCGTTGCCCGCTCCGCCGTACAGGGTGTCGTCGCCCGCTCCGCCATGGGGAATGAGATTCAAGCGCACGTTATCCATGTTGCCTCCGCTGAACAGCCAATCGTCGCCGTCAAAGCCGTAGACAAGAAACGTCGCGTCGGTGCGGGTGGTGGCGGTCGTGCAGGTAATGATTTCCCCGCTATCGGTGCCCCACATCTGTACGGGGATGCTGTGCATGTCGAAGGTCGTTTCGGGGGTGGCGGTCAGGCCGTCGTTCACGGTGAAGGTGAAGCTGTCGTCCTCCACGACGCGGATCTCGGAACCGGCCTCGGGAGCGAAGCGGTAGGCAACCCGCCCGGCATCGATGTCGGCCTGGGTGAAAACCGTGCCGGAGAAGTCCGTGATGGCGACTCCGTCCAGCATCAGCGTGCCGAACTCCGGAGCGTGGGTAATCGTATAGGCGAGATCCGACGCCGCATTGTCGACATCCCCGGCGTGGAGGTATCCCGCAAGGGAGACGGTGGCTTCGGCTTCCACGTTGATCGGCGCGTTGAGGTCGACGAACGGCGCGTCGTTGACCGGGTTGACGGTCAGGTTCGCGGACGTCGCCGTCGCGCCGCCGTTACCGTCGAAAATCGTATAGCCGAAGCTGACGGCGCCGTTCCAGTCGGCGGAGGGCGCAAAGGTCCACGTGCCATCCCCGTTGTCGGTCAGCGTGCCATCGCCCGAGGCGACGGAAAGTCCGGTCACGGTCAGGGCGTCGCCGTCCGCGTCCGAGGCGGTGGCCAGCAGATCGGCCCGCGAAAAGACCAGGCAGCCCTCTTCGTCGATGGAGCCGAGGTCCACGGAACCGCTGACGAAAGGCGCGTTGTTTGAATCGCCCGTCCCGTCATCCCCGGGCAGGGTGCCGGCCGCCTCCTCCCAGTCAGGGAAAGATGGACCGGAAGCAGAGGTCAACGCCCCGCCGCCCTCGGCGCTGAAGGAAGCCATATCAAGAAGCTGCCCCATGCCCAGATCTTCACCGACATCTTGCTGCAGAAACTCGGTGCCCGCCACGCTGGCCTGATGAACGCCCAGCGGCTGGCTGACATGTGCGTCAACTTCCTGCTCGGGGTGCTGAATATCGAACATGATCAGAGGTTCCCCGGTGTCCGGAGAAATAAGCACAAGCTCCTTGGCGTCATCGGCCGAAGCTACGGAGAACTCCTCCCCTCCTTTCAACCGGACGACATAATCACCCCGATCCCCGGACACGATCTCGACATCTTCAGGAGCAGCGGCAAGAACCAGCCGGTCGCCATGGCTCAGGTTTAATCGACCGCCGTTGTCAATCCGCACTTCCTGAAAGTCACCGTTTTCCTGACGTACGCCTACATTGATTGTATACATAGAATCTCTCCTCGATCACGTTTTGAAACTATGATTCGAGGTCAAGCTAACGAGATTCAATATACTTATTAATATGCATATTTGTTTAATTTGATGTATAATTATATACATAAATAAGGTAGATTTTATTACGTGTTTGAGAATAAAATACTTATTTACCTAGGCATATAATCAAACCGGCTTTCGCCATTGCAAGTCACACCCATGACACTCCTGAAATCCCGAAGGCAGTGCATTGGCAAGTATGCAAAAATTGTTGAATGGGTGAAACGAATCGCGCGGATGTGAAATATACGAAATGCCTACGATGTCGGCGAAAAAGCAAGGCATAGGCGCTTCAGATAGACGGCGCCGTTATCCCGCGTATGATCCGAACAGCTGCCGAGGGCGTATTCCCCGACTCCCCCGGACAATGAACAGCCAGCCGGGGGAATCGGGGACGACATGGCCGAAGAGCCGCCTACTCGGCCATGACCTCGCCCAGGCCCTTGACCTTGAGATCCACGCCAAGGGCGCTCATGAGCTGGGAAACGGGCATGCACAGTCGATAGTACGAGAACGTGTGCGCCGTCATGCCGTTCAGGTACACCTGCTGCGAACTGAACAG
>NZ_JADBGG010000070.1 GCF_014873765.1 Desulfomicrobium macestii
GCATCTGGCAGGAAAAGGTCGCTGGCTTGAACTAAATCCGACAGACCTGCACCCCGTTAAAAGGGCGACTGTCAGATCAAGTATGAACTACTACAATTAAGTGTTCTCTTTCTCTGCCATTGCTCTCATTATCAAGTCTTTTATTGATAATCCGAAAGTATTATTCGCTTTTTTGTTTGTATTTTTAAGATTTATATCAATTTTTGTGTCATTTTTCTTCAAAACTTCCGATTTATCTAAATTTTTATTTGAAACCACTTTTTTCTTCAAATTCTGAATATTTTTTTGTTTTTTTAACTTTTTAAGACGAATAAATTTTCCACATTTCTGGCAAATATGTTTCTCTTCCCCGGTATCTTCGTATGGATGTCCGCATGCTATGCATCCTTTTAAATTGTGTTCATTTTTTAAATGCTCAAAATATTTTATATAAGAAAATTTTAATTTGCATATTTCGCAGTGGAAAAAAAATTCTGGAGAATTACCTATATATTCAATTTCAGATGAGCATTTGCTACTGATATATAAAATGGTTGATCCTCCAATATATCCTCCTTTGCTCATGGAAACCTCATGGGTAATGTTTCTCCGGTACTGGAGAAATGATAATTTACATACTTCTGATGAAATAGTTAAAAGTGTGTAATTATACAATTGATATCTGCAAGTGTTTAGTCTTTGGCAAGATGTCTGGTGACTAATCCCTGTCCATTTATTTGCCTTGAGCTCGTAAGGCTAGCGATGGATATTTCTTCCATATCTGGGTTAACGCCGAGTATTTAAGGTGCTGGCGGTATTATTTCTAAAGGTTTCCATCCAAAATAACTGTATAGAAATAGACCTTCATTTTCTTTGTCTGTAAGTTTTGCTTTTAATTTAAATTTTGTCCCAATTGGATAATTCAATAAAAGTGATTTGCTGCATTCTGTAAGTAGTATGAACGGTGAAATATTTTTATTGTTACACTCACTTTCTATTTCACTTGGGATTGTCTGGCTTTTGAGAAGTCTGAGTTGTTTCGGGCTTTTATGTCCTGAAACTTTTTCAAGTTCAAAACTTTCAAACGATAATTCATAGTAGTTTTGGTTTAGCGCCACAAATGACTCCTTGATCGATGACGTAAATTTTCAATTATTTGCTTCAAATAATGTAGATACTAGTCATGTTAATTTAAAATCATGAAATAACTTGTCTAAATATACATTGTTTATCATTTTTTAGGGCGATACTAAACGCTTGTACTGGGCTGCTAAGCACCTGTCCTTTGCGCACTCAACACTTTTCCTCGAAACTAGTCCAACAGTATCGCTTTCTGCATCAACATCTGACTGTTCTGGTAGAACGGAACATCCGTGTTTCCTAGAACAGTCGGCGGCACATTTGAAAGTTCATTGAGATTGTCCATCGGGACGATTACGCTCTTCGCCCCGTTTTCGGAGAGCATGGTGACTTTGTCTGCAAAGTTAATCACCCGTTCGATAGCGCCACCCACAGAGATATTGCCGAGTACAGCAAGACCGGCCTTGAGGTTCTTTTTGTAGAGAGCCGATACGATGGCAATGTAAACGGCCGACCCTATCCCCGATGAGATCGCCGCGCCGAGAAGATTGGTGACCTGAATGGTGATGTCATAATTTTTTAGCGAGTGCTTATCACTCAGGATCGTTTTTTCGTTGGCCTTAATGTACTGGTAGGTGTTCTTGATATTTTCCTTTACCGCCGTGTTGTTGACTCCAGTAATATTGAGTTTTCCAGACCCCGCGACAGCAACGGTTTCGATTCTCACGAGAGCAACGTTTTCGCCGTCACTCGTGCTGCTATAGCAAATGCCTGGTGGCAATGGCGTGCTCTCAATAAGGTGTGAACCCTTTTCCTCTGGTAGGCCGACAAAAAATTCTTCCTGGCTTTCTTTATCGATGTAGGAAAAATTGGTATCCCAGAATTCCATGCCTCCGATCCGCTTCAACTGCTCCTTAACACGTCGGCGCATTTCGAGAGCAATTTCGAGGTACTCTTTGATGTCCTCTTTCGTATACTCTCCGTCGGGGTGCATCAGTTTGATCAACCCAGAAACGGTTTTTTTGACAGGTTTGGTGTCACGCTGTTTCAGATGTGCCCCAAGGGAATAATACTTTTCGAGCGCGTCGGTATAGGTAACACGCCTTAATGATTTGAGAACCTCGGAGAAGTAGTCCGTACTGAATCCAAAGCTGGATGTGAAATGCTTTGGGGAAAATTTGATCATCTCCCAGCCAGGCAAATAAAAATGAATGCGATCAAGGAAAGCGGTATCGCTGTTGACCTCATCGGATAGCGGGCTGAACAGATGTGAGGTCTGGAGAACCGTCTCTACTGGCTGATTGATGTTTCCATTGAGGATAATGGATGCGACGCCAGTGATTTCGCCACCGGAACCTGCCCGGGAAAAAGAACCTGACTCCATGTAGTCTTTCATCAAAGGAATTGCATCCCGATCTTTGAATATTTTATCGGTAGCTTCATCAAAACAGATTGCATCCCACTGCCCCACCGCGCCTACTTTCCCGGTCGACCCATGGACAAACAGTTTGGCTACCGTGCCCTGACCACCGGAAACCAGCACTGCATAAGGTGTGAGCTCTTTAAAGACAAAAGACTTACCCGTAGATCGCGGCCCCAACTCGATGAAGTTAAAGTTCGACTCAACCATCGGCAGCAGTCGAGAAAGCAGGAGCATCTTGATGCGGTCAGAGACACCTTCCGCATTCGGTTCATAGCCACAGCTTCGCAAAAGGACGTCAAGCCACTCACTCTTGGTAAACTCCTTACGCTTGTTGAGGATCTTGCTGTTATCGAAGCTGGAGAGTTGAATCGGCTTGATCTGGGTAATGACAAACGGAAAAATGTTCTGCCCGATTCTTATGTTGGGATCATACTCTACATCGATAATGGCCCAGATGCCGCCCATAAGCATTTTTTCATGCTGCTTCACCAATCCGTCACTGATGTTTCCATTCTTGATATTACTGTTCTGAAGTTTCGCCCAGTAAATATCCTTCTTGGAATCCAATTCCACGGAGATCTTGTCGATGATCTTGTAACGGCCTTTCTCGCGAATCTTCGAATGAATCAGAGAACTTTCTTCTGGATTTACATAGTGTTCGCTAAGAACCTTTTTTACGTTCTCCATGCCGATACGGATTTTTTCGTCGTCATCGGTGGAACAGGAGTTGGCTATCAAGTATTCAAGAACGAACACAGGCACATTGGCCCCAACCTTTACGGATAGGACAAGGTCTTTCTTGACCACGTAGCCTCTGAAATGCTCCAGAAGCTTCGTATCTAAGTCATTCAATACTGCCATAATCAGTTCCTTATCATTAGAGAAGTCCGCCTAAATCTCTGTCTTTATTTTGTTTCACAACGGCACGGTCGAGCTGCTGCTTGGTAACGGCATCCAAAAGGTGGACTTCAATTTCTGAATGACCATCAAACGTATACTCCTTCGTAATCCGCTCATTCTTATGAATAATGAAGACATTGCTTTTGTTTACCTGCGCTTTATTGGCAAAGAAGACCAGATGGACCTTTCGCTCTATGGAGAACAGATCGCCGACTCCTTTATCTGCCAGAATTTTGATTGAAAACAGTTCACCGGTTACATCTTTCAAATCATCTTTGTTCTCAATCGAGACACTCAGCGAAGCCTCTGGACCACCGGATCGTTCCCAGCAGAAATAAGGCGTAACAAGTTCCTGCGGCGCCCCCCCGCCATGGGAAAAGCCGTACAAACCTGGAGTCTTGAAGGGACTGATATTCTGAGAAAAATATAGGTAGCCGAATTGCTTATAACGCTTTTCGACCTCGATTAGTGCAGGTGCCAGATCTGTTTGCTTGGTCTCTGTACGGATATAGCGTTCTGCTTTCACGAAATTGCCTTTCGGTGAAACGGAAATTTTATCCGCCTCACTCAATAATCCCGTCAGCACAAAACCGTGATCTGTAATTAGATAAACCTTGGCGTAGCCACTGGCCAGAAGGAGCGATATCTTTTCGGCAAAGAAGTCGATGGTTTCTGGGAAATATTTTAGCGCCTTCTGTTGGAGTTTTTCACCCATGCTGTCGATGTCTTTGTAGGTGCAAATCAAAAACTGCCCCGGGTGAGCCTCGTCAGTGACCTCATCCAGTTGGATAAAGTCTATGCTGACATCAAGATTCTGTGCAGCCAGATATTTCTCGCGATTACCTTGGATGGCTTCTGTGACCCCATTGGCCATGTAGATGCGGCTCATGTTGTTTTCAGTTTCGGATGGAATATCCGCAAGAATCGCTTCCTTTCTGAGATTCGCCGAACCCTTGACCTTTGCAGCCACAAGCTCCGCTATCTCGTAGGCCACGCCATCCCCGACAATTACTGCTGTCTTCAGTCCGTCAGCATCGTCAATGATCCGCTGAAGGGTCCCGGTCTGGTTTTCTTGGTAGTCGCGGAAGAAGCGGAACCATTGGTCGAGAAAGACTGATGCATGCTCTTTATAAAGCTCCTGAAATGGTTCGAGGAGCACTTTCTTATTGAGGAATTCTGCGTAGAGATTCCTGATGGCGGTATCAAGTTTGCAAAAATGCTTTTTGTAAAACTCAACGCACTCAGTGAATGAGCTCAGGTAAGCGATATCCTTCGGATCAAATTCCAGCAGAGCGATCACATCACTCCAAAAGGAAATGCCAAGGGCTTGTGCCTGGCTGCTTTGATTTCGCTGGCGCAATTTAGCCAGGGTTGTTGATATGTGCACTTTATCGGAAATCTTTTTGCCGATTTCAGCCAGCCACCGTTCATCCACCTGCCGGAATGGGTGATGGATACTGACATTCCAGATATCCAGATCCGAGCTGAGCTTATAGCTGCCAAGGTGTCCGTTGAATGATCCCCGGAAAGAGACGGAGTCAAGCCAGCCCTTATAGACCGCCTCAAGTGTCTTGTTGCAACAACCGGCCCCCAAACCATCGAGCATGGCTTTTACCACCTCACCGGCCAGCGTAGAAGCGGGCTTGCTCAAGTAATCCTGTCCAAGCAGCTCATTGACTTTTCTGTAGAAGGTTTCTCGAAGCTGTGCATCGTACTTCTCTTTCGAATAAGTGTCGGGATCATGCACAAACGGCAGCAGCTCTTTGTTCAGGTCAAAGATTTCAGTAGCACCTTTGTGGCTGAGATCCATCCAGTACGTGCGGTCCTTACCAACACTGACTTTGGCTGCCGCAATTAACTCATCCTTGGGAAGGTTGATATTCAGATTCAGCGTCTGGTGGACCTTGTCCTTGATATAGTTCTGAAGGTAACGGATCTCCAAGCATCCGCAGGTCTCGCAATATTCCCGGATGAACTTGAGATCATCCTTTTTTGAACGGGTATAAACGAGGAAGCGTTCGTGGCTGGGCTGTGCTTTCTCAATGAGATACTTTATATGCAGCTCTTCCAACTCAGAATTCGCTTGGTGGATGGTATATTCACCCTCGATAGCCTTCAGCAAAAACTGAGCATCGCCGGACTCATCGATATTACTCCGAGCCCTAAACAGTTAACATTTTAGGCTGCGTATCGAACATGTTGTCCGTGGAAATACTTCTGAACAATCGAGGGCCTTCTCTGG
>NZ_JADBGG010000071.1 GCF_014873765.1 Desulfomicrobium macestii
TAGGGGTGCACACCAAGTGGCTCCATTAAGGGTGCCGATGAACTGGCTCCATTAGGGTGCCGACGTTTTGGCTTCATAGGGGTGCTGATCAACAATTGGTGCATGGAGGCATGTATCTTGGGCTTGGAGCCCTTGGCGGCTGGATCAATAGCGGTTTTTATCAGGGCTCGACCGCAGCCGGGCTGGCTTTGCGCATCTGGGCAGGAGAGGCTCCCTCTTCAATTGCTGTGGTCGGAGAAAACGTCAATTCAGTCACCCTCGATTATCAGGTGATGAAACGCTGGGGCATCGACCCGGCCGCCGTTAAAATTTCCGAACAAGTCAATTTCATAAATGAACCGGAAACACAGTGGCATGGTTACGGGTTTTATCTGATCGCAGCCGTGGCCTTTATCATCCTGGAGGGGCTGCTCATCCTATGGCTGCTGCATCTATTGCGACAGCAGCGAATCTTGCGCAATCAAACCCTTCAAAGTGAGGCCAGATTCCGCGGACTTTTCGACCTGACTCCAATCCCGCTTTGCTATACTTTGAATGATGGTCGATTTGTCGCCGTGAATCAGGCATTCACAGAGGTACTGGGTTATACAGTGGAAGATCTTCCTGCTATCGATGACTGGTGGCTGAAGGCTTATCCCGACCCTCGTTACAGAAGTTCGGTACTGGAATCCTGGCAGCGCAGCGGTTTCATGAATTCAGACGGCATACCAAAAGCGCATGAGCGTCGTGTGGCTGCCAAGGATGGCACGGAGCACGTCATGCTCATATATTACAACTTTCTGGACAATTACAGTATTGCCAGCATGGTCGACATAACCGAACACAAGAAAATGCAGGAGATGATGGTTCAGACGGAGAAAATGATCTCCGTGGGCGGCATCTCTGCGGGCATCGCCCATGAGATAAACAATCCTCTGGGCATCATATTGCAAGCTGTACAGACCTTGGCACAGCGTATGCGTCCGGATTTTTCCAAGAATCGGGAAGTTGCCAAGAGTATGGGGCTCGATCTGGAACTGCTGGAAAAATATTCTCGAGCGCGTAAACTCAACATGTTTATTGCGGATATCGAATCCGCTGCGCTTCGCGCTGCAAGCATTATTCGGCACATGCTCGATTTCAGCCGTATGAGCCAGTCTCACCGGTTGAGTTGCAGTATGCCCGTCATCATCGATAAGGCCCTTGCGTTGGCCTCCAATGATTTTGACTTGAAGAAGAGTTTCGATTTCAAGAAAATATCCATCATAAAGCATTACATTGATCCCCTCCCCGATATTGAGTGCACGGAAACCGACATTGAACAGGTGGTACTCAACCTGCTGCGCAACTCCGCGCAAGCAATGGGCGCTGACTGCGAGGCACCGCGTATCGAAATCCATCTGTCCTGTCAGGGAGACTGGCTACGATTGGAGATTAGGGACAATGGGCCAGGTATTCCTGTGGATATTCAGCGCCGCATCTTTGAGCCCTTCTTCACCACCAAGGCCCCGGGTGTCGGCACCGGTCTGGGATTATCTGTTTCCTATTTCATCATTACCAATGGACATGGAGGGAAGATGAGCGTTCAATCAACTCCTGGAAACGGAACAGTCTTCGTCATCGAGTTACCGGTACGCAGTAACCCAGAGGGATAGGGAATGAAAAATTTGAATCGGGTACTTCTGGTTGATGATGAAGCACAGATCCGTTCGAGCTTCGTGGCATATTGCGAGGATTACGAAGAGTTCGCAATTTTGGTCGCAGCTTCGGCTGAGGAGGGACTGGGTATCCTGGAACGCGATGGAGCGGATTTGTGCATTGTGGACATGCGCTTGCCGGGTATGCACGGCGGTGATTTCATCAGGGCTGCGTCGTGCCGGTGTAGGCGCTTTCTGATCCACACCGGTTCCGTGGATACGGAGCTTACCACTGAACTGGAGTCTCTGGGCATGAGTAGCAAGGATGTGCTTATGAAACCGTGCAGTATGTCTCGCATGATTGAACGGATTCGACATCATTTATCCTTGCCGTAAATATGTTTTTCTGTACAACTTGCACAAAATTCTTTTGCGCAGACTCAATGCGTGACTCAAAAACTCAATTGCGCTCTTTTTTTTCTGGAATTCTATTGTACTAATTTTGATTTATTATTTCATTTTTTTTAACATTGCTCCACGGGAGGGGCCATGCTGAGTAAATTTCGCATACGCGGCCGTCTGTTCATCATTCTTGGCCTCAATATCGCTTTGATTGCGATCATGGGGTTTGTGGCTTTTTTTATGGCCACGTCCATCAACGGAAAATTGTCTCTGGTGCTTGGGCGCGACCTGCCGGGAACGGCGGTTTTGCTCGAAGCGGATCGCGATCTGCATCAGATGCTTTTGGCTGAGCGGGGTCTGCTGTTGAGCGTTCCCGGAACCGCCGAGTATGACAACAACATGAAGTCCTACAGGGAAAACATGGAGCAGGCGGACAGTCGTCTGAAAAAGTTCATCGCGGTCAGCTTCTCCGAGGAGAAGAAGGAACTGGTCGATCAGTACGTCAGGGACAGGGCGGCCTGGGAAGCGGTTTCGAATAGGATTATAGAGTTGCGCGCAAGGTCCACGGGGGAAGCGAGCCCGGAAGCCGTCGAGATGGCCATTACGGATGGCGCTGCAAAATTCGACATCATGCGCGAGCATATCAACAAACTGACCGAAATTGTCGATAACGACGCAAAGGATGCGGGGCAGGAAGCGGCGGCTGCCTTTGAGCGGCTCAAGCTCATTCTGGCAATCATCACATTCGGCAGTATTTTTGTGGGTGGGGCGCTGACCTTGTTCATCTCCAACGGCATAACGGGTCCCTTGGGGCGCATGATTGCCATGCTGCGTGACATTGCCGAAGGTGAGGGCGATCTGACCAAAAGAATCAAGGACCAGTCCGGTATGGAAACCCAGGAATTGGCCGAATGGTTCAACCAGTTTGTGGATAGGGTGCACAACATCATCAAGGACGTCGCCCACAATTCAAGTCAAGTCAGCATGGCCGCGCGGACCCTGCTGGAACTTGCAGGCAACCTGAGCAGTTCTTCCGGTAGCATGACTGGAACTTCAAATACGGTTGCGGCCTCGGCGGAGGAAATGAGCGCGAACATGAACAGCGTGGCCGCGTCCATGGAGCAGTTTACCGTGAACATAGGCACCGTGGCCACAAGTTCCGAAGAGATGAGCGCGACCATCACGGAAATTTCGGTCAGCACCGGCAAGGCCAAGGACATAACAGGACAGGCTGTTGCCGCCGCCGGGAAAGCCTCCGTGCAGGTCAACGAGCTTGGCACGGCGGCGCAGGATATCGGCAAGGTTACCGAGGCCATATCGGCCATTTCATCCCAGACCAACCTGTTGGCCCTGAATGCGACCATCGAAGCGGCCAGGGCTGGAGAAGCGGGGCGCGGCTTTGCTGTGGTCGCCAATGAAATCAAGGAATTGGCTCAGCAGACCGCTCGTGCCACTGAGGAGATCCGGGGCAAGATCCAGGGCATCCAACAGACCACCGGGCAGACGGTGCAGGAGATTGGCCAGATCAGCAGCGTGATCAACGACGTGGACTCCATCGTGGGCAGCATCGCGGCGGCGGTGGAAGAGCAGTCCGTGACGACCCGCGACATCGCCGACAATGTCGGACAAGCCTCCATTGGCGTGCAGCAGGTCAACGAGAATGTCGCACAGGCCGATTCGGTGCTGCGAACCATCGCCAGGGATGTGACTTCGGTCAATGCCGCTTCAGGTGAAGTGGCCCAAACCGCCGAATCCATGCATGCGAATTCCCAGTCCCTGGCCCGCTTGGCCGAAAACCTCGACGCAATGGTGAGTAAATTCAAAATCTAGGCAACATTGCTTTCTTGGTAAAACGCAATGTCCGCGATGGGTGTGTTGGACACTCTGTCTATCGGCAAGGACACATTTGTAGGCGGGGATCAACGAGAGCATTATTCAGACATGCTTTACTCGGTTCGGCTTGTGGGCGGGAAATCTGCGTACGTGTACCTTCTTTTTGAACACAAGAGCAGCCCCGCCCGTTTTGTCGCATTGCAACTGTTGCGCTACATGCTCGAAATCTTGGAGCTTCACCGTAAACAAAATGAAAAGAGTGGATTTCGCGCCACTGTCCGACTTCTCAAGGGTAACTCAGGCTCTTTCATGACGTATTGCAGTGTACTCTGTCATTGCGATCAATATTTTATTTATTCTACATTCGTCAGATTTAATCTGTCTCTAGTATCTTTTAACTTTTCCGCTCGCAGTGTGAAGGATCTCTGATACAGAGATAATTTTAAGGGGAAGTTTGTATTGTTGTAAGTATTTTTTATAGTGATTTATTATAAAATATTTGTCAACTTTTTTATCTTTTGATAAAATTACTTCTGCTACAATAATGTTTCCGATTCGTTGTTCTGGAATTCCGTAAACTCGTGATTTTAAAATTGCTGGATGAGATTCGAGAACGGATTCAATTTCTTCTGGAAAAACTTTCAATCCGGCCACATTTATTTGAGATGCTTTTCTTCCAACAAGCTTTAAACAGTTTTTTTCTATAATTCCAAGATCTCCACTTAAAAAATAGCTATCCATATCAAGAATTGCTGGCATTCGCTGCGGATAAATATATCCAGAAAATATGGATGAACTTTTGATGCATACTTCTCCAACGTGTCCGTCAGCGGCTTTGTTTCCTTCTTCGTCGCAAATTCGAATGTCGAATCCTGGCGCTGCAGGACCTACCGTCATCGGATTTGAATTATCTTGAGTGTTGATGCAGACGAGGCCTGCTTCGATTATTCCATAAGCTTGCCTGAGCGGATGGCCGAAACGATGTTGAAAAGAAACTGCTACGGATTCAGATAAGGGTTGTCCTGTAGATATTGCCCATCGCAGATGTGGAAGTTTTTCTGTGCTCGAATCTGCGGCCAGCATGCGAAACAGCCAAGGACTGCCGTAGAGCAGGGTTGCTTGATGTTTTTGAGCCAATGAGAGAACCGTTTCTGGTCGCGTGTCGGGAGCGAGGATGACCGTTGTCCCGGCCATAAGATAAGCAAGTATTGAAGATGCAAAATGCAAGCTTGCAGACATAGTCCATATTATTTTGTCTTCGATCCCAAGTTTAAGAGCTCTGGCTACTGAATCAGTTCTTGCTTCAATACACTGATGTGAAAGGACGACGCCCTTGCTTGCACCAGTTGTTCCAGAAGTCGGACGAATAAAGGCTGTTGATTCATGTTCTGGATAACAGGTTCTAGTACTGTCCAGTAATTCTATCTCAATTTTTTTTTCTCTTCGCTCCAAGATGGCATCTGCTTCGCAACAACGCAGGTGGTCATTTTTCTCCTGGTCTGATGCATTTGGAGGCAGCGCAATGAGTGCATGGCCTTTCAATATCACGGCTAGCGCAAGGAGAATGTCGTCAATGGAGTTGGCCAAAGACATGGCAATGCGAGCTTTACGGTTTTCTGTAAATTTCAGGGCTTCGGCCTGCTTTCGGACTTCGCGGTCGAGATGACCTGCCGGGAAACTTCGGACCACTCAATTCTTGAGAGTTTCCCCACGGTTCAGGTTTTTCCCATACTGCCGACAGAAATGTTCTGGCGTCAT
>NZ_JADBGG010000072.1:0-3098 GCF_014873765.1 Desulfomicrobium macestii
ACTTGCAGTATCATCGGCGCTGGAGGTCTTAACTTCCGAGTTCGGAATGGAATCGGGTGGTTCCCCTCCGCCGTGGTCACCAGGACGAAATATATAAGAGAAACAGGTGAAGAGAGAGAGTTAAGACTCACGATCTATTAGTACCGGTCAGCTGAACACATTACTGCGCTTACACTTCCGGCCTATCTACCAGGTGGTCTGCCTGGGATCTTCAGTGTCTTGCGACAAGGGAGAACTTATCTTGTGGCTGGTTTCCCGCTTAGATGCTTTCAGCGGTTATCCATTCCGATTATAGCTACCCTGCTATGCCACTGGCGTGACAACAGGTCCACTAGGGAATCGTCCATTCCGGTCCTCTCGTACTAGGAACAGACCCACTCAATTCTCCTACGCCCACAGAAGATAGGGACCAAACTGTCTCACGACGTTTTAAACCCAGCTCGCGTACCACTTTAAACGGCGAACAGCCGTACCCTTGGGACCTGCTCCAGCCCCAGGATGTGATGAGCCGACATCGAGGTGCCAAACCGCATCGTCGATGTGAACTCTTGGATGCGATCAGCCTGTTATCCCCGGCGTACCTTTTATCCGATGAGCGATGGCCCTTCCATGCGGGACCACCGGATCACTAACACCTACTTTCGTACCTGCTCGACATGTCTGTCTCGCAGTCAAGCTCCCTTATGCGTTTGCACTCAACGGCTGGTTTCCAATCAGCCTGAGGGAACCATTGCGCGCCTCCGTTACTCTTTGGGAGGCGACCGCCCCAGTCAAACTACCCACCAGACACTGTCTCCCTGCCGGATAACGGCGAGGGATTAGAATCCTAAACTAACAAGGGTGGTATTTCAAGGTTGACTCCACAGATACTAGCGTACCCGCTTCACAGTCTCCCACCTATCCTACACATGATAGTTCAAGATCCAATGTCAAGCTATAGTAAAGGTGCACAGGGTCTTTCCGTCTTTCTGCGGGGAGACGGCATCTTCACCGCCAATTCAATTTCACTGAGTCTCTGGTCGAGACAGTGCGGAGATCGTTACGCCATTCGTGCAGGTCGGAACTTACCCGACAAGGAATTTCGCTACCTTAGGACCGTTATAGTTACGGCCGCCGTTTACTGGGGCTTCAATTCAATGCTTCGCTTGCGCTGACATCTCCTCTTAACCTTCCAGCACCGGGCAGGCGTCAGACCCTATACGTCGTCTTACGACTTAGCAGAGTCCTATGTTTTTAGTAAACAGTCGCCACCGCCATTTCTCTGCGACCACTCGAAGCTTGCGAAGTAAATACGCTCACCCCAAATGGCACCCCTTCTCCCGAAGTTACGGGGTAATTTTGCCGAGTTCCTTAACCAGAGTTCTCTCAAACGCCTTGGGTTACTCACCCCACCCACCTGTGTCGGTTTACAGTACGGTCTGCATATCTTCTCACTTAGAGGCTTTTCTCGGCAGTAGAGGCTCAATCACTTCTGTCTTACGACACGGCATCACTTCTCGGGATAGAGAGACACGGATTTGCCTATGTCTCATCCCTACCAGCTTGCACCGGGATATCCAACACCCGGATGACCTACCTTCCTGCGTCCCCCCATCGTTCAAACGAACATATGCAGGTACGGGAATATTAACCCGTTTCCCATCAACTACGCTTTTCAGCCTCGCCTTAGGGGCCGACTAACCCTGGGAAGATTAACTTTACCCAGGAAACCTTGGGTTTACGGCGAACAGGTTTTTCACCTGTTTTATCGTTACTCATGCCAGCATATTCACTTCCCATCAGTCCAGCAGACTTTCCAATCTACCTTCATCCCAGATGGGAACGCTCTCCTACCAACCAGGTAAACCTGATTCCGAAGCTTCGGCACCATACTTAGCCCCGTTACATTTTCGGCGCAAAGTCGCTAGACCAGTGAGCTATTACGCTTTCTTTTAAGGGTGGCTGCTTCTAAGCCAACCTCCTGGCTGTCTAAGCGACTTCACCTCCTTTCCCACTTAGTATGGATTTGGGGGCCTTAGCTGTCGGTCTGGGCTCTTTCCCTCTCGACCACGAACCTTATCACCCGCGGTCTGACTCCCAGGATCTTAACTTACGGCATTCGGAGTTTGAAAGGGTTTGGTAAGCGGGTAAGCCCCCTAGCCCTGTCAGTGCTCTACCTCCGCAAGTAAACTCCTGAGGCTATACCTCAATATATTTCGGAGAGAACCAGCTATCACCGAGTTTGATTGGCCTTTCACCCCTATCCACAAGTCATCCGAGTAATTTTCAACTTACAACGGTTCGGTCCTCCACTTGGTTTTACCCAAGCTTCAACCTGCTCATGGATAGATCACCCGGCTTCGGGTCTAATCCGCAGTACTAATCGCCCATTTAAGACTCGCTTTCGCTACGGCTACACCTCATCGGCTTAACCTCGCACTACAGATTAACTCGCTGGCCCATTATGCAAAAGGCACGCGGTCACACCACGAAGGTGCTCCCACTGCTTGTAGGCATACGGTTTCAGGTTCTATTGCACTCCCCTAACAGGGGTTCTTTTCACCTTTCCCTCACGGTACTGGTACACTATCGGTCGTCAGGGAGTATTTAGCCTTGGAAGATGGTCCTCCCAGATTCAAACGGGATTTCTCGTGTCCCGCCCTACTCAGGTACCCTACTCGCCACTTTCGATTTCGCATACGAGGCTCTCACTCGCTATGGCCGCACTTTCCAGTACGTTCTGCTATCTAATAATGGATCGATTATTAGGGCCCTACAACCCCGCATGGCCGAAGCCACACGGTTTAGGCTTTTCCAAGTTCGCTCGCCGCTACTATCGGAATCTCTCTTGATTTCTCTTCCTTCGGGTACTGAGATGTTTCACTTCCCCGAGTTCGCTTCCAAAAGCCTATGTATTCAGCAATTGGATGACTAGACATTACTCTAGCCGGGTTGCCCCATTCGGAAATCCCCGGATCAAAGCCTGCTTGACGGCTCCCCGAGGCTTATCGCAGCCTTCCACGTCCTTCATCGCCTCCTGACGCCAAGGCATCCACCGTATGCCCTTAACATCTTAACTCTCTTCTCTTCACCTATTCGTCTGTCAATGATCACAAGCT
>NZ_JADBGG010000073.1 GCF_014873765.1 Desulfomicrobium macestii
CATGGTGCTCGTTGATGGTTGTCTTGCAACCCCATCAAAAGGGAGAACCTCTTAAATTTCAAGAGGAAGTGTCAGATCAAGTCGGAACTATTTCATTTCATGCCACCTGGGTTAACCAAAAACTCCTGGCGAACGGGAGCGTGGTTGGGGAGCAAGATTTCAGTTGCCGGAGCATGGCTCAGGGACCTTTGTCAAATTCGATGATGCGCGGAAAGTTCTGCGCATCTCCCGGTTTTGCCTGATGGCGCAGGGGGCTGTCCTTACTGAGTCGGCCCCCCATGTTGTAGCTGAACGTCGTAACTGGCTCGTGTCGCAGCCAGTAGCCGCTATAGACGGCACCGCTTTGATCGTAAGCGGAGTGGAAGTGCAGGTACTCCTCCTGCGGTGTGGGCCTTTGCTGCAACCAGGGCTGCGGTGCGTCGGCAAAAAACAGGGGGGTAATCCGCTGCTCGCTCCGTGGTAGCGGGCGAACTCTCGCCAAGGTGGAGAGCACCGCCTCGCCTCTGTAGAGCAGGGTGTCATCCGGTAATTGGTCGGTATAGAACTGCCCCTCGTTGTAACAGACAAACGTCAGCCTGCTTAAATCATCCCCCTGCAATGGCTTGAAGTAGTAGCCGACAAAAGGACCGAACGACAGGCTCTGCCCTTGATGAGTGAATTCCAGCCGCGCATAGTAGCCGCGCGGCGGAATCAGATCCGCAGCCAGGATCTGGCTGGGCACCGACAGCATCAGCAGGAGGCAGGCGCTCATTTGGAATCTACGCATCCTGTTGTCTCCAAAGGCGTCCGATCAGCCAGACGCCGACGCCGAAAAAGATGATCAGGAAGCCGAGGGCTGCTGCCGGGTGTCCGAACCAGTCTGCGAGTGTCAGCTGCCCCATGTTGGTCGGCATGTAGAGGATTGGAATGAGGCTTTCGTGCAGGTGGGCAAAAGCGGCGGCACCTGCCAGCCCACCGAGTAGGGTGAAGATGGCATCCATGCGCCCTTCGCCCACTGCTGCCCAACAGGTGCCAGGGCAGTACCCGGAGATTCCCCAGCCAATACCGAAAATGACGCCCCCAAGGCCGGTGCCAACCAGACTGATCGGCAAGACGCGGGTGACGGCGTCACCGGCTGCATCGAGGAAAAACAGGCCGGTGGCGGAAAAAATTACCACCAGGAGCATGAACTGGGGGATGTGCGGTTCCTGCATCAGGTGCGCCAGCGCCATCTTCTGGGGGTTGGTCGCCCCAACGCGCTGAATGACAAAGCCGAACGCCGTGCCGGCGAAGAGTCCTAGCCATATGTCAATCATGATGTGCTCCTCCTGCGTTTGTAGAGCAGCCGTGCGGTCAGCATGGCGACGGCGAAGATGACCGCGCCGAAATAGAGGCCGCTGAGAGAGAGCTGGGTCGCCCCGGAAAGAAAGAGCCCAAGGGTGCAACCGCCCGCCAGGCGTGCCCCGAAAAGGATCAGGAAGCCGCCGAGAAAGGCGCTGCCGAAACGCTTGAGCCGTCCGGCCCCGAAACGCTCCCGCCAGATTTGTGGTACGTCTTCGATTTCACGGCTGAAAGTGCGACCGCCGACGAAGCCTCCGAGCGCCATACCCAGAACAAAGGCCATCAGCCACGACCCGGGTCCCGGCATCATCCGGTAATGCGCCTTGCCGGCGGCATACTCAGGCGCGAACTGCATAAAAAATCCTTTGAGGGTGGTTACAAATCCGCTGGAGGAAGCCGGCGGGCCGAAGCTGGCGAAGATGAACAGCATGATTCCGGCCAGGGCAATGGCACTGGGCAGGATAGGCCAGTAAGGAGCGTTGCTCTGTTTCTTGGGTTGCATGGCTTAACCTCCACAGGAAATGTATTTTTTGCCGCCAGTGGAGTCGGCGTCGGGCGTATCCTCTTGCGAGGTTTGACCGGTCGCAGCCGCAGGCTCCGTCTTTGGGCCTGCTGAATCTGCCGGATTCCTTTTGCCGGGCGTTGGCAATGCCTGTCCGGACATCTTCCGGGGATTGGTTTCCGTTGGATAGTAGCGCTCCGGCCGTCCCCAGCCATACCAGGAATTGTCGTACAACTGCACATCTTCAAAGCCCATCAGGCGCAGGATAAAGTAGCTAAAAGAGCCGCGACGACCGGAATGGCAATAGACGATCACCGCTTTGTCCGGATCAAGACCGCGGTAGAGCTCGGCCAGTTCGGCGTAGCTTTTGATCGCCTTGCCTTGCTTGTCGACCCAGTTGCTTTCGTAGTTGATATTGTAGGCTCCGGGAATATGCCCGGCTTTCAGCGGTGTCCCGTCGAGCCCGGTATTGAGGGCTTTACCCAGGTATTCTTCTTCTGAGCGAACATCGATCAGCTGGTAGTAGGGGTCGCCAAGGCGCGGGGATATGAAGGCTTCGTCAGCGATCTTTCGCGTGTCTATCTCTTTGGCCGGAGCCTGGTAGAGCAGTGGCTCGCGCTGCGCTGGACTGTTGACGACCTCGCCGCCTGCGTCCAGCCAGCCATCAATGCCCCGTTCGAGGATGGCCATTTTCTTGTGGCCGAGAAGGTCCAGAATCCAGAACAGATATGATGCGGTGGCCCCGCCATCTCGGGCCACCGCGTCATACAGCACGAGCTGGTCGTTTCGGAAGATTCCATGCTGCCCGAGGATTTTCTGTGCCTCCGCAGTGCCGATGAAGGTGCCGCCGATATTGGTCGCCGAATAATCCTGGCGGAACAATGACCAGGGCAATCGGATCGCCCCAGGTATCATCTTGCCGTCGAAATGCTCGTCGCTGCGGACGTCTACAATCACCACTGGTTCGTCCTGGACGCGTTGCCGCAACTGGTCTGCGGTGATCAGGTACGAGCTGCTTGGATAGGCGGGCGGCTTGGTGTCCTCCACAGCGGCAAATGCCCAGCTCACGCCGAGCAGCAAGGCTACGGCGATCAGTAGGTAACGGATTGAATGTGGGTTCTGCATAATATCCTCCTCGGATCCAGAAGATTTTCTTTCGCATACCATGTAGGCAGAGTTGGTTCGAATTTAAATTATAGCCCTAGCCGGATGGCGCGATATAATTTGACTATAACCATTGCACATGCTCCAGGAAAATGCAAACAGCCGCAGTATATTTCCTGCAACTCAAGCTATTTTACATATGAAAAAATCAAATTTTTTGATTATCTATTGGCAGTTAGCATTCATTTTAATTAAAAAAATATGTTTTTAGCCACAGATAGCGAATTATGCGAACATTTTGGCAATATGAGCAAATAGTTACTCATTTTCGGCGCGTCTGCGCAATCTTCGGGCAACAGTGACCAAAATTGATCGTCAGTTCATCAACCGGATCGACCGGGACCATTCATCGCTGCGGTTTGCTGATTGGAGTTGCTGACTCATTTTAGGCTGCTTTCGAAAAGCTACGCGAAATGGCCAACCCAATCGTCTCTTCCATCCCTCTTCTCTTGTCCATGAACCTGAAGTTCCTCTCCCCGTTCTCGACGGCACATACGCTCAGACCTTGAAAAACCCGTGATATTCCACGTAACCATTAGATACTCGACTTTCGGGGTTAGCCATTAGCAGCTAACAATCTTTGTTCATTGAAAATATAATCGAAATTGCGCCCCAAACTACGCATTCCTTTTTGAAAAGCCTCAAGCAGTATGCGTTCTGCCTGGCTCTGAGCTTCGCCAAGCTTCTTTAGGTTTTCCAAGGTGATGCCTAGGATTTGGCACAGTGCTTTGACAAGAGTGCAGTCTTCGGCCTCCTCGCAGCAACGATGAAACAGCAGGCCGAGGGTTCTTGGATCTTCCGTCCTGCGTTTCTCGATGCTCAGGAAGATGTATCGGGTCATCACGATGGTCGTGTGAGCAATGAGAGCGTCGAAGTCCCGGCCCTGGCAGCCTTTTTCCAATTCCAAGTGCTGCTTGGCCGTGCGGAAGAACACTTCGATGTCCCAGCGTTTGCCGTAAATGCGGACAACGTCTTCATCGGCAAGGGTGATGTCAGTGGTGAGCAAGGCCAGCCAGTCTCTCTTGTGCTTGTTTCGCACGAAGACGATCTTGGCTTTGAGGCCATCCTTGAACTCGACTTGGGCATTGGCAAGGATCTTGGCTCTGCCCCGGCGTTTGCGGATCTGGCTGTAAATCTGCGTCACGTCCATCTTCTGTCCTTCGAAGATGTAGTGGACCTTGGCCGTGCGCTTGACCATGCAGATGACGGGGATGTGCATGCAAACCTTGGAGATCAGGGCCGGCATGGCGAACCAACTGTCCATGAGCAGGAACTTGGCCTTGATGCCAGCTTTCAGAGCGCGTTCGATCATGGGTTCGATGAGTTCCGTGGATTTGGTCACGGCCTCCTGGCGCCGCCTCGCGCCGCATGATCTCTTATCAAGGTCTTTGGAAATTTCTTGGTATCGTTGCTTTGTGTCCGCAGAAGAGCGCAGTACAAAGTCGAGAGGCAACAGGGTTGATCCATCGGACCAGGCCAAGGTGAGCAACTTGAAACCTTTGAGAAATCGTCCGGTCGTATGGTC
>NZ_JADBGG010000074.1 GCF_014873765.1 Desulfomicrobium macestii
TTCTTTTGAATACTTGGCTGATCTTCCCATGTGTGTCTCCTCATGAGCGGAAGATAACCTCTCAAGCCGTGTCCGTCATCCTTAAGGCAGTCCACAAAGGGAGGAAGTTACCTCATATGCTCCCACGCCAAGAGGAGGCTGGGTTGTACCTCTCCCCGCTGGAAGTATCCGGAGGCTCAAGCACATATCCTGCTGAACCTACTGGAACTTGATTTTCGTGAGTTGTTCCCTTCCCTTTACGCCAAGGGCAAGGAGGAACTGAACAGGCTTGAAGGCCTCCTGGCCACCAAGGAACAGGCATTGACGGACGTAGGGGCAAAGCTCGAAAAGCTGGCTGACATCCTCCTTGAACGCCCCGACAGCGTCACCATGCTGGACCGCCTGGACGCCTTGGAGCGACAGAAGGGCGAACTATCCACGGAGGTGGAGGAGCTACGCTTCCAGATCACGGAGGAACAGGAGAGGATCGCAGGGGCAGGGAAGGCCTACGGGGAAATCGAAGATGCCCTTGAGTTGTTCATCAAGATCGAGCGACAAGTCCTGGCCCTGGAGAAGGAACACCTGCACAACGAGGACACGCCCAAGGAACTACTGACAGCCAGAGAGGAACAACTGACGGCGCGTAGGCGAGTCTTCCAACTTCTTCAGAAATCCATCGAGAAGATCGTGTTTAGTCCAAGCCTTTACGATTGGGAGGACGGACGCAGGTATATCCGCATCTTTTTCAAAGGCTTTGGAGAAGATAGCTCTTTGCTCGTTGTTGTTCGAGGAAAAGGACAGAAGGACTCCCTCGGATACGTTGGGGGGTTTAAGCCATCCGCCCCGCATGTCACCCTGGTCAACGAATCCTGGCCACCTCAAGGCCGCATCCTCTCAGGCAAGGCACTGGGGCGAATGTTGTTTCACCGGAAGTCACCATCAGAATAAGGAAAAAGATGAGGAGCGTTTGCAGTCAGAGAAACCCCGAGGAAACCTAGAGCCAGCCAGGGCCAAACACTGGCCGGGGGTGGAACGAACGTCGGATTATCTGAGCGGTGGACGAAGTAGAAATTTAATCCACCGGATGGGTAAGCGTTCTTGTTGACGAGATGAAGGAACATGGACATAGAGTAACCCTTTCTCTTTGTTACCGTGTTCATCTTCAAACTCATAACTCATCAAGGAGCCTCACAAGCCATGTACAAGATCGAAGAGAGACAGCCAACCACAGGAACCAGAACCACCACTGAAGCCCTATGCCACCGCCTCACAGAGTCCCTATCATCTGTCCACGCAGTCACCCGCTTATCCACCATGCTGGGGCTCCCTGCTGATACTGTAGCCGACCTCCTGGCCCCTCTGGGCATACTGAAGGGACAAGCCATAGACCCCACCCGCTTAGACACCCTTCTACATACCGCCAAGGCCCTAGAAGTTGTCGAGGAATACGCCATCACCCAAGAGCCGCATTGCCTGGGCTTGCCCCTGAAGGTTGAGCTTGTAGGCCCTGAAGGTCTGTCTGTCCGGGTTGAACTGCCTTCCGGCTGGCTGGTTGAACTGGACCTTCCCGGCGCTAGTGCTGGCGCATCCCTGGCCAGTGAAGAACGAGCCAGGAGGAAGTGGACCAACGCCGCCGCTTGAGCTGGGAGGGAACCTATGGAGTACGAGAGGTTGCGAGCCAAAGGAGCCGGGGAACTTTGGGCCGACCTCTCGCCTTGGCATAGGGGATGTTGGCTTGTTGCATTATCATCAATTATCTTAATTATTTATCTATTAATGCCACATATAGGACAAGGGAGAAAGACCCCTATCTAGAGTAACCTATCGGGAGACCTCTGGAAGAGGATGAATAGATAGGACTGATTAGATGATAATAATGAAAGATAATACTATAGATTCCCTTAAGGTATAACCTAAGGAGATCTTAAGGTATAACCAAAGGGGAGACCTTCTGCTTATAGAAGGGGTTAACCATCCAGGATTATTATCTTTATCAGGCAAATCTGTAAGTGGTGGAAGACCCTCTAAGGGCTGGTTGAAAATGTGAATCATCTTAATCACTTAGAATTAGGGACCACTCTTTGAGAAAGCCCCTAAAGGGACCCCTCCGGAGGAAGGAGAATTTTAGGAGATAATGATAAGAGATAATTATAAGATACACCTTAAGGGAAACCTTAGGAGTACCTTAGGACACCTTATGTTTACCAAAGGGGGCTTGGATAGGGACCCTGTTCATGGTCAATATCTAGAACACTGACATCGATCAGCCCAGCTAAAGCTTCAGCATACAGGCTCCATATCCGACATGAGGTCTTCACCTCCAGCCAGGGCATGGGGGCCGTCATCATGCCAAGCTGTAGGGAAATAGCAGGCCAAGCCTGAAGGTGCCCGGTATTACTCAAAGACAGAGAAGCTCTAGTTTTGACCTCCATCCCTCCCGGCACCTAGACGAACCAAGGGCTTACAAGGCAGGTTTCTGCCAAAACAGAGGCATGCCTCTATTTGACCTGTAATCGCCCCTCTCGGGCGTCCTAGCTTGAAGATGATGTCAATAGTCAAGATGATATTTGAAGGGCCTTAGAATCGAAATATGAAGGTCGTTTTCTCCTGCCCTAGGGATAACCTGCCGGAGAACAAAGGGAAAGGATGAGGCCCAGTTCCTCGCCCGTCCAGATGTAGCCGAGCAGGTCGGGGCTTTGTTCGCAGAGTCCATCCGGCTGGCCGGTGAGCATTTCGGTTTCGCTTGTCCGACCACAGGTGAATTCAAGATCGGTCCTTCGTGGTCAGAAACTCACTGATCCCCGAACAACACCCCTCACGCTTCCCACTCCTGGTTCCACTCAGGCCAAGCACAGCGCACCCAGAGGGGTTTACTCTTCTAGCGGCCAAGCCGCTGTCCTGGGTGGGTTCATCCTGTCCCTGGTTACGCTTGGTCCTTCTTATCAAACAACAAACTCAAGGAGATACCTCATGTCTACCACCATCATCAACTACGCCGCACTGTCCAACCTTGTCATTGATCACGAAGGTAAGCCTATCACCACCTCCCTCAAGGTGGCTGGGGTGTTCGTGAAGATGCACAAGAACGTCCTCCGTGACATCGAAGCTCTTGATTGCTCTGAAGAATTCCGTCGGCTCAATTTTGAGCTTACGGAGATCGAGGTCCAAGCTGGTCCCGTCAAGCGGAAGTCCCCCATGTACCTCATGACCCGCGACGGGTTCACCTTCCTGGCTATGGGCTTCACCGGAGCCAGAGCCGCTGAGTTCAAGGAGAAGTACATCTCCGAGTTCAACCGGATGGAAGCCCACATCAGGCAGAACCAGATGGTAGCCATCCCCAACTTCAACAACCCCGTCGAAGCCGCCCGTGCTTGGGCTGACCAGATGGAGAAGCGTCAGGCCCTGGAAGCACAGACCGCTGCCATGCTCCCGAAGGTCGAGAAGTACGACAAGTACATGGGTTCCGATGGGACCATCGATCTGACCCGTGCAGCCAAGACCCTCGGGTTCGCCTCTGGCAAAGCCTTGGGGCAGTACCTGCGGCTCAACCTGAACTGGCTCTTCGCTACCACCAAGAAGGTGACACCCAGAGCGCATGTTGTTGCGGCTGGCTACATGACCTGCAAGTTGCGGATCAATGACACCACTGGCTACGGGGCAGCGCATGGCCGGATCACAGCCAAGGGCTTTGAGTTCCTCATGAATCACTTTGGATTGGAAGAGGTGGCCTAACATGAGAGTCACCATCCTTGAAGAAGCCGGATACCACGAAGCCCTCTATGGCCTTGGGTTCTCCTTTGGCCTGACCTCTGATGAACAGGGGTTGATCATGGGGACACCTATGTTTGATCGCTTGGAGAAACGTGCTCACTTGTTGGCAGGTCTCGGCAAGGGACACGATAAGTTCCTGCGTCAGATCATTATGTGGGTGGAAGTGGATGCACCGCTTATATGACGAATGGACCCCGATTTCTAACTCTTGAACTAGTGTTGATCAGCACCCCTATGAAGCCAAAACGTCGGCACCCTAATGGAGCCAGTTCATCGGCACCCTTAATGGAGCCACTTGGTGTGCACCCCTAA
>NZ_JADBGG010000075.1 GCF_014873765.1 Desulfomicrobium macestii
CTTGGGCGGAAGCTTGCGTGCATCGGTGGTTTGCATGGATCCGAATGTACACAATTCTTCCACGAATGTTAACTATTTTATGCTCGGATTAATAAATACCGCCACCGAATGGCTGGCATAAATGTCGCGTAGGTCATTTTTGAACCACATCTCAATCATTTATGAAGCCCCTTATATTTTATTGGATGCGTGCACTTTGGCCTGCAGGAGTTTACGGTTTCCATATTTTGTAAATCTCCTTACGACGGTTGAACGCCTCTTGTCCGCCTTCCATTATGTTTACGATCGTTTTCTGGGTGTCTTGGGCGTCAACACTTCCGCTTTGTACTGCTACTTTTTCATCCATGAATGAACAAGCATGCACCAACTCAGCATCACCTAAAACAGGGATATTGGGGTTATGGGTGGCGAAAATAAATTGGACCCCGGTCTTCATATTACGAATCAGTTTTATGACATCTTCATAGATTGTTTGGTTATCAAGATCGTCCTCTGGTTGATCTATGATAATAACGTCATTCTCTTTGAGGCTCAGAACGAAAAGAATCAGCGCAGAAGATCGCTGCCCCAAGGAGTGGTGCTTCAACTCTTTGCCACGGTATTTGATAATGAATTTGTTAGGAACCTGATAAGTCAGGGCCGACTCAAGGTTTTCTAAAAGACGGTCCGTGAAGAGTTGCGGGTTGCTGCCAAAGTGCTGCTTTGCAGTATCCAGATCTTTGTATATTGACGCGAAGTCAGAATACTGGCTGGCAATCCTTTGGAACGTGGCGTCTCTAAGACCGCTTCCTTTACAGTATTCTTTCATCGTATCTACAAAGTCCGCCTTATCGCCTTTGTAGTTGGAATCGATACTAATTGAGGACGACTCTTTTTCGATTTTTTCCAGCTCGAATTTGATCAGTAAAAATTCTTCATGCCACAGGTCGTTTAGCGCTTTAACCTCTCTGAGTAAGGTTTCCTGATGCCCGGCAAACTCGTCTTTCTGCTTCTGGAGCTCAACGATTCGGTTTACCGCTTTGGAGCGTTTGGTTTTCAGTGCTAAAAATTCTTCAGAGCTGATATTGGTGTTCCCTGATTCTTTCAGCTCCTCACTCAGCTTCCTTTCGATCACAGCAAACTCATCAACCATCCCTTTGCGGATTGTTTTCATTTCCGTCTGAAGATCGGTCAGCTGTTGCTGCACAGCGGGATTGTCTTGTCCCCATGCTTTTAGATGAGAAATCAGGGACAGATACTTGGTTTCCAGAATGGTCTTCAGCTTCGCAAATAATTCCGAATTGTGTTTTGAAACATAGTCTTTCTGCGAGGACAGAACTAGTTCGTGGTCTGTAGATATTCTGCCGACATCCTGAGAGAAGAGATTAACCGCCTCAATAGTTGCATCGATTTGCTTTACATCCGTATCGAAGTCGAGACGCTTTTGTAGTTTTTCTTCAACCTTATGATCCGCATAAAACTTCAGTTGATGGTCGGCATCCTTCTTGATGTCGTTCTGCTCCTTGATTAGCTCATCCAGTCCCAGTCCGCTGGTCAGATTACGAACCGCATCAACCACCTTCACTTTCTGAGCAGATATCTTTTGCAGGACCTCATCTCGTTTCGAACCTAGGAGTTTGTTTACCAAGTCCTTTTCAAATCCTTCCCCGGTGCTGGATAAATCTTTCTGGCCAAAGTATATGGGCTTTCTGAGAATTGACTCTCTTATTGCCACACCCTGCAGAAGCTGACCGCTATCTTCGACGTTGGTATCCTCGCCATAAACCTTCGAAATTATGTACACCTTGCCATGGCGGTCGACGACATCCATCTCGATCTTGCCGCCACTTCCCATGGTGTATTTGACCAAATCTTCTTTGTATTTTTTATCGCCCGATTTCTCTCCAAACGGAATTTCAAGGGCATAGCGTATTACTTCGAGAATTGAGGATTTCCCGCTACCTCGAATTCCAATCATGGTGTTGAGCTCGGGAGAAAAATAGATCTGCTTTCCTGCTAATGTGCCACCGGTAAAGCGGATATTCTGAATGCGGGAGTGGCCATGCTGAACAGGGTTGGTAGCAACACGGCTATCCTTGTCCACAAGAGCAAATTTCACTGCATCAAAGGAGAAAGCTCCCAGCTTGAGATAACACGGATCACCATCGCCGATACCATCAATGTTTTTACAATCAGAACCTTCAACTTCGGCCGGATACCAGTCAGAAAACCAACTCTTTACTTTGTCACGCTCATCACGGGTTCTGACTTTCTGAAAGCCCAAACATCGTCTTCTGAATATTTTGTTTTGACCAATCTCCTGCAGCCTTCCGCCATCGAGTTCATTCCAGAGCCCACTGCTTTGTTCAACATGCGCAAAGACCACCATAAAGTCCTTATGGTAACCCTCCAGCTTTTTCAAAGTGGTCAACAGATCAAGGGAGCTTCGACCGTTTTCCTGCTCATATCGGCTGGGAGTTTTTCCCTCAAAAGCAACATTCAAAAATTGGTTTATATAGTCATGACCATCCGCCAGCCACTCATCATTGAAGATGACCAAGGTATGAATGCCATTAGCTCCGTCATTGACAGATAGCTCAACACCGGGAAGCAAAAAAATTTCTTCCTTTCTGGCTTTTTTTCGCAGGGCCTTAAATTCACCGGTATCGAATTTATTGTGATTGGTGATCACGCCAACTTGAATGTCTTTCGCTTTTAGCCCGGCTACATAATCACTCACAAAACCGTTTTCTTCCCCATCGTAACGAAACTCCTTGTCCGCCTTGGTGTGGAGGTGAAAATCAGCCCTGAGCCAAGTCGCACCTGAACGAAAAACTTCATATTCTTTTTGTTCTGTTGACATAATCAGCTCTCCCTACCAGTCCGCATTAAGGTACTTTTTAAGTTGGCCTGCATTGAGTACCTCGTAAGGAATCAATCCTTTTTTTTGCAGGGGAGCGATGTTTTTGCCGACGCCATCGTCAAGGATCGGGTTATAGCCTTCGGCGAGCAGCTCATCGATCTTCTTCTTGAAGGCTTCGATCTCTTTAAGCTGCCTGAAGATGCGGTCTTTTTCGTTCTGGGCATCAGCGCTATCATTGCCGGAGAGGTCGCTCTGGCGGTTGACCAGAGAGCGTTCCCGGTGTTCGGTATAGACCGAACGCAGGCGCATCAGCTTGTCGCGGCTCCATTTGTAAATGATGATATAGCAGTCAAAGCCCTGTTCAGGACCGCTGGAGAGATGCCAGATAAATGGTGTCTTGGGCAAATACATGAACAGGTTCAGATGGTCGGAGAGTTCCGCAAAAAAATATTTGTTCAGGTACTCGTGGATCGGACGACCAAGCACCGAATCGAAACTGGAGTATTGAGCCGAACTGAAGCCTTTCTCACGAAATTTTTCCTCGATGCGGTTCAGCAACACCTTTTCCCCGGCATTGGGCACCAGCGGAATAATACCGTCCTCATCCTCCATAAGGATCTCCCGGACTATGTCGGCCAAAAACTCCATGGCCAGCGTATGCATCCGCTGCTGCGGGATCACATTGCTCTGCTTGAACCAGTACCAGACGTTGATCGGGTTGACCTGATGACGAATGCAGAACTCTTCCAGATCATTGTTGCTCTGGTAAAGGCTTCCGAATCCGCTTTCAATGACCTCACGCTCTTCGGCAGTGAACTCTTTGGTCGGTAATCTTTCGATAAACTCCCGAATGAAATCAAGTGGAAACTCTTTGGTTGCTTCCGTTTCGGCCAGATAGGTTTTTCTGGCTTCGTAGGTATTACTCCGAGCCCTAAACAGTTAACATTTTAGGCTGCGTATCGAACATGTTGTCCGTGGAAATACTTCTGAACAATCGAGGGCCTTCTCTGG
>NZ_JADBGG010000076.1 GCF_014873765.1 Desulfomicrobium macestii
AAAATTTTCAGGTCGAAAGTCGCCTGGATTTTCGAAAAATATGGTTGAGATTTCGAGCCAACAACGTTGGCAACACTTATTCACGGATTCAGGATCTTACGATTATGGTGCCGGAAAACTTGAAAGCATGTGTTCTCTATTAATTTCTGTTTTGGTAGTCCTCGGATTGATCATTACAGCTGGATTATCAATACATCGCATCGTTTATCCTCAGGACTTAAATGTAGATTTTGCTTTAGTAGGCTTTGTAATTAATTGTATTTCTTTAGTAATCAATGTTGTTTTATGGAAAAGAATTTATAAAATTGCTTTAGTGTCAAATTCGCCAATAATGAAATCTCAATGGAGGCTTCATCGCGCAAATGCCATTGCAAATATATTCGTATTTGTTTCATTGCTTGCGGCTGTTTTTTTGCGAGATTTTTCATGGGGTTTTATTATTGACCCTGCGTGTGCGATATTGTTAATTTTTGCTGCCGGCTATGCATTCTTAGATCTGATAAAAGAAAGCATGCATGACCTCTTGGACAAAACCCTTGACGAAGATCTGCAGATGAAAGTTCTCAGAAGATTAAGTGAGTACTTCGACTGGTATGATTCTTTTCACGGTGTAAAATCCAGAAAGTCAGGCAAGAAGATAATAATTGACATTACGCTTGGCTTCACACCTGACAAGACAGCGGGAGATATCTTTGACCTTTCTGGAAGGATTAAAGAAAAACTGGAAAACGACATTCCCGACAGCGAAGTGCAAATTATCCCACGAATATACAAGGAATTTAGCGAGACAAATATAGCAAAAAATTCTTTAAAAAAAATACATATTCAACCGATTACAGAACAAAACATTACAGAATCAATGGAGTTGGTAAAAAAATTCTTGCCTACAGACAATTATGAACTAATATTTAAGGTGCTGAAAGAAAGCTGTATGTTAGGCACCAACAAAAATGAACTCTTGGAAGAGAATATAGCGCATCCTCGCTATTGGGTAGCTTTAAACGGCGACAAGGTAATAGGGTTCTCAGGATATTATTTCGATCCAAATGAGACCGATGCTGTGTGGGCAGGATGGGCTGCAGTAGAACGGAGTCTTGGCATGCTTTCGGCAAAAGCCGCTAATGGCCTAATTGCAAAAGTAGTTTACGAAGCTAGAAAAACAGGAAGAAAATATATAAGATTATTTACTTGTGATTTACCTGAAGAGATCATGGCAAATAAAATATACGATAAGCTTGGTTTTGCAGTTTATAAAAGAGGGATTGACTGGGATGGCGTTGAGATACTTTATAAACAAGCCCACACAGAATCTGTCTATGATAAATTTGAAAAGAATCGGTAAAAGGCGAAGAATCCGATGGGACGGACCGCAAGAGATGAGGGCAGGTCTTGAATCTTGAATTGTTTCGACCTATCCAGTCTGTCCTGGAAAATTGTTGAAGCGCCATATCAGGAACAGGCCTGCACAGGCTGAACAGTGAGTTGAAGTACGTGTCTATAGAATTTGAGACACAAATAAGTACAACCTCAGGTCCCACCATTTGGAGCAATGGCTTGAGATTCAACAGTCTCAAGCCATTTTTTTTAACCCGCCGGAAGGAACGTGGAGTCTTCAGCGTTCTCGCATCCCCAGCGTCTTAAAGTAGTAATCTCCCAGCGCCTCGTGCAGCGCGTTGGCAGCCAGACGGGTGCAATGTCGGTCTTCTTCGGGCATGCAGTTTGGTCCGCCCAAGGCTTCCAGTACGGTCTCGCCCGTGATGGCGGTCAGCTCTTCGCAGGTTTTGTTCACTGCCAGTTCCGCAGCCATGGACCCGCTGATCTGGCTGGAACCGCATCCGTCGGTGCCGAATCCCGCGTCAAGGACCAGGTCGTTTTCGATGTGTAGAAAGATGCGAATGGTATCGCCACACGTGCCGGTAGCTGCGCCCATGTACTCGGCCTTGGCCGGCCGGCCGCGATACGGCTTGTTGCGCCAGCGTTCAAACCCGGCCTGACCGTAGGTCTGACGCGCTTCATCAAAAATCTTGTCCTGAAGTTCATTCACGATGTCGTCAAAACTGGGCATTGTCTCGTCCGTTTGTTGAGTGCTTCCATGTGTCCCCGCTGGGAACAGACCAAAATGGGCTCCTAGCACCCCCTCCGGAAATCGGCAACACCAGCCGCCAAAGACTGGAACACATACCAAAATGGTCAGAAAAGTCTTGTGCTGGACTCGCCCGCACCCCAATCCCGCCGCCGATTGTCCATCAGGAACCGGCGTGGCCGGTTTGCAGGGAGATCCCAAAAGCGGGGGACGGCTTTGTCCCAAGGGCGGTGCCTCGCCCAAGCACGTTTACAGCGCCTACCGGCTCAAGACTCCGCTGATCCGCGAAAACGGACGCTTCCGCAAGGCGGGATGGGACGAGGCCCTGGATCTTGTCGCCACCCGGCTGGCCAGCGTTCCCGAGGGCAAGCTGGCCTATTTTCGCGGCAATGATTTGCCAACTTCGTTCCTTTGAACTCTGGTCCGGCTGGTCGCCAGCCAATTTCGAGGATCAGGTCCGCGACGGCAGGATAAAGGCGCTTTTTTCCTATTGGGCCGATCCGGTGCTGACCTGGGGCAACAGTGAATCCGTGGCCCGTGGGCTTGATAACCTTGATTTCTGCGTGAGCGTCGATGCCTTCATGTGCAACACCGCCCTTTACAGCGACGTTGTCCTGCCCGACGCCACCTGGCTTGAGCAGGCGCAGGTCAAGCCGGATTGGCTTTACGAGGCATTCTTGAGCTACTTTGCCGAGGTCGTGCCTCCCATGTACGACTCGCGGCCCATGTACCGGATCATCGAGGGGCTGGCCAAGCGCATGGGCGTGTCCGACGCGGTGCCGTGGGAGAACATGGAAGAGGAGGCTTTTGCCAACCAGATGCGCGATCTGCCCTGGAGCTTTGAAGAGCTGCGCGAAAAAGGTTTCATCCTGACCGATGCTGCCGAGTATTACAAATACAGGAAGTGGGAGAGCATCAATCCTCCCGCAGGGTACGGCAGCTCTGGGTCCAGCAGGACCGGCAAGTACAACTTCCTCAATCCCGTCAGTGCGGAGAAAGACGTTGACCCCCTGCCCGATTTCAAGCCCATCGACCAGGACCTGTTGCCGGACGCCGAGTATCCTTTCCTGTTTGGAAACATCCGCATCCTGCAACACGAGCACTGTTCGACGTTCAACAACTTCCAACTGATGAAGCTCAGGAAGACCAACACGTTGTTGATCAACACGGCAGATGCCGCAAGGCACGACATCTCAAGCGGCGACGTTGTCCAGCTGTCCTCGCCATGGGGCGTCACGCGCATCAAGGCCGAGGTCACCGACGATATCCGGCCCGGCGTATTGGCCGCGGCCGGTGGCTACGGTCATGTGCGCGGTCTGGAAGGCGATCCCAAGTATCCCGACATGGGCGGAGTCAACGTGCCCGGCGCGCTGATGCCTTCGAATCGCACGGAGTCCACGGGCGGCACCCCGTTGCTTAAGTACATCAAGACAAGAGTGGAACGAGCCGCCTAGATTTCTCCCCTCCCAAAAGGCGAAGGCCCCCGGACAGATAGTCTGTCCGGGGGCCTTCGCCTTTTTTAGGTCCAGAAAAGAGCACGTCTCGTTTTGATCCACGAGCCTTTTTTTTGAAGTTGTGGGTAGTGTGCGGGATCTTCAGCAAAAAGAAAGACCATGGCATATGTGGGTTGTACCACCAAACCACAACTCCCGGAGGAATCTGCCATGGTCAG
>NZ_JADBGG010000077.1 GCF_014873765.1 Desulfomicrobium macestii
CAGAGAAGGCCCTCGATTGTTCAGAAGTATTTCCACGGACAACATGTTCGATACGCAGCCTAAAATGTTAACTGTTTAGGGCTCGGAGTAATATCAGCCAGACATCGCGCAGCTACACATCCGGTCATTCCTGCGCCTATGATCAGCACGTCATGCGTCATGAATTTCTGTCCGCGAAATATTTTGTCAACATGCTTTCCTTTATGCGCAAGTCCTTCTCCGCAATCCGCGTATCCATATCTTGTATCTCAGCGATCTCATTTTGGCTGTAAAGAGTCTGAAGCTTGAAAAAATTTCCGAGTACATTTGCCGTTCTGGTTCTTGTCGCGTCTTTAGAGCTTCGTTGCATGTGTCTGATGCAGAGATGCCCAGTGTAAATGGGTTGATTTCCTTGCAGACACATGCGGAGATCGTGCTCTGCGTCGTCATATTGTGAGGGGGAGAATGCCAGGGAAAAAGGACCTGCCTTTTTGAGCGCATCCATGCGGAATAGATGGACGCATCCTGTAACTGATGCGCAGGGACGCATGTAGGAGAACGTGCCGAAATCAGCGAGTTGATGGTGCATGTCGGAAATGACAAAGCTGCTACGCCCGGAATCGGGTGCGGCCGGAAGTGCCGGGTTGTCGCCGTCCATCAGGTGCAGATCTACGCTTTGCAGTTCGCATGGATTGGAGTGCGACACCACTCGGGCCCCAAAGACACCGCCCTCTGGGTAGGCGCGCATTGCGGTTCCAAAGTGACCGAGCCAGTCCGGGGGCAGAATGACGTCGTCGTCACTAAATGCCACCCAGTCCCGCGAGATGATTTCAGGAATGTTCAGCAGCCAGTTCCGCGCAGCGGGTGCGCCGACGTTGACAGGCGCGACATGGACAGAGAGCTGATCCCCCGCTCGTTCCTTCCAGGCTCGTAACACCTCGGGGGTGTTGTCGGATGATCCGTTGTCCAGGATTGTGATACCGATTCCGGATGTGCCCGCATCGGATTCAAAAAGACTGTGCAGAGTAGCGTCGAGGTGCTCGGCGTGATTCCAAGTGTAAAGCAGGATCGCGCCGTTGCCTTCAGGCATGCCGGCAGGTTGATCGAGGCCGAGGGCAATATCGTGTAGTCTGAGAAGGCCGTGAACAGACCATGGGCGAAGTTCAAGGTGTTTCACGAGCGAGCCGATGGCCAGATCCTTGTTCCCCGTGATCGCGTATGCGTCAGCCAAACGGAAAACGGTTTCCGCGAGCGGGAGAAGTATCACCGATTCACTGTAGAGTGCTGCAGCATGCTCGATGTCTCCTCGCATGCGGTGACAATCACCCAGCAAGCGCATGCGGAGCGCAGCCGGCAATGATGCCCGCGTGAGAGCCTCTGCATCCATAAGCATGTCGTCAGGGATGGTGTCGCGTTTAGCTGTTAGGATGTCGCGGAGAAGAGGATGCAGGAAACGCAGCATTTGATCCAGCTGCAGCAGTAATCCAGGATCGCCACATGCTTTTTGTTCCCACGCGGCGAGCAAGATGTCAGCATATAGGGTCAGCCTTTTTTGCATCAATTGAGGGCTGTCTTGAACAGTTGCGAGACCTGCTTCGGCTAAGCTGGAGAGGTGTAATTCACCGCATGATCCGCACAATATATGGTTTGTGAGATTCTTTGGAAGTAAGGATATCGTCTCATGTGCGGATAATTTTAGCATAGATTCACATTATTATTTTGAGTAACAGTTATTTTGAAAATTATTTTTATTGAAAGTTGCTGACCAGAGAAGATTGCATGATTTTTGCCATCTGGAAAACTTTTGAAAAATATGATCGTAAACCTTCGGCAATGACATCTTTCGATTTTGATTCAAACACATCGGCATGAAATCGCTTGTTATTGAAATTGTCAAAACGCTGTACGAGATACGTTACATTGTTTGCATCGAATTGATCCAAAGTCTTTTTTGCCCGGGTAAAAAAGTCGTCTCCAGTAGTTTGCAGGACGGATGCCACTTCGTTCTCAATATTTATCCATTCACGTAGTTCATGTTTGACAAACTCCCCCACCGGTTCCAGTGCCGGACGTTTTTCCGTGGCGGATGAGATCCTTTGAAGGCGCAGCGGTAGTCGGCCTGTAGGCTGGATTGGGTAGTCTGGGTGAAGTGTGATTCCAGGGCCGTGCAGTATCGTTTGGCTGGAGATGTTGACGCAGGGTATTTGTGCCGTGCGTATATCGTCTCGCAGCCAATGGGCCGCGTCGAGAAAGTTCAGGGTCGTGTAGCAGGTTTTGCCCGCCATATCTTTGACAGGTACAAGCTGAGGCCAGCGGTCAGTAAGCGGGCGGTCGTGATTTGTAGCCCTGTTTTCGTGAATGCTGCCTTTGGAATAGGACATTGTCCAAGGATCGGGCGAGCTGAGCTGGGCTCCTACGAAGACGCATTTTGCGCAGCCCATGTGTCTGGCAAGGGAAAATGCCGTACTGATGACGGACCCGTGAAGACGCAATTCCGGCCTGGTTCCGAAAATCTCCGGTTTGTGATTTCCGAAGATGAATTTGCGCGGAAAAATATTCCCTCCCATGTTCGTCAGGCAGTGTGCCACGAGATAGACATCCGGTACTGGGTCCAGGCCTTCCCAGGATCGCGTAGTGTGGACGGAAGTGTCGTTGGCGACGACGAACTGGGGATGAATTCCTGCCTGCAAGAGGGGTTTGAGGGCATTGTTGACGGCGATGATGACTGCGCTGTCTCGAACGTTGCGAAGATATTGCAGGTGGTTGGGCAGGTCCGGGCCAGCAGCGACAAGGACTGCCGTTTCGCCAAGAAAAGCTTTGCGGAGTGGCTGAATACTGAGCCAGCGCAGGTATTCCTTTATGTTGGAGTAGAAATGGAACTGCTGGTCGTAGAACAGCTCTTTGCGAATGGGGCGCATGGGAAGGTTGCAAAAGTTGCCTTGTCCGCTGAGGCTATAAATTCTGTAGCGATAGAAGAGAATTTCTATGGCTTCGATTGTTTTTTTGGCCTGTTGCGGAGTTGCCATCTCGGGAAGTGTGAAGAAAACCGGGAATCCGAGATTGAAGAGATTGGGAGGCAGGATGTCGGAGAGGGGCGGGATTAACTCATCTGGGTTCCCAAGAAGAATCAGCGCCCGGTTCACAAGCCGGCTTGGGCGCACCTGGGATGCAAAATGGGCGACACGAGAAGCATTTGATTCGAAAATGAGGATGAACACTCCTGGCTCTGCCAGGCATCGACGGAAGGTGGGGGTGTTGGCCGCTCCGAGGAAAACAAGGAGGCGGGTTTTTGTAAGAACCTCTGTGACATCACTCGTCGGGGGCAAGGTTTCGAAAACCTTGGGCAATCCGGTTTGGGCGTAGGGGTAGGAGTACGTGGGGTTTTCGTAATTCCAGAGCGGGGGGTGGGCAGAGAAGGTATGGTCGAGAGCGGGCGATGCAAATTGTTCAGGCGTACATTTGACGTTGTCACAGGTGGCGTTCTGCGGGGTGGACAGGAGTATTTCGCTTTCTATGAGAGTAGAAAGAATTGATCTGTAGTTATTTAATTCCATTTATCTTTCTGGATGAAGTGACCTGTCTCACAATAGTGGACTCGTTTGTTTAACCTAAACAACTATTACTCCGAGCCCTAAACAGTTAACATTTTAGGCTGCGTATCGAACATGTTGTCCGTGGAAATACTTCTGAACAATCGAGGGCCTTCTCTGGC
>NZ_JADBGG010000078.1 GCF_014873765.1 Desulfomicrobium macestii
GCGGAAGCTTGCGTGCATCGGTGGTTTGCATGGATCCGAATGTACACAATTCTTCCACGAATGTTAACTATTTTATGCTCGGATTAATAATGGCATCCGCGTACTGCTCGCTGAACGGCGGAACCATGTCGGTGGAAACTGCCATGACATGATAAACGAGCACGGCATCCTCGTGCACAGCTATGGGCCGCATATCTTTCATACACGGCGCCAAAAAGTCGTCGATTTTCTCAGCCGGTTCACCGCGTGGCGCAGTTACGAGCACCGCGTAATGGCCTTGATCGAAGGACGCTTGGCACCCGTGCCGTTCAACCTGACTTCCCTTGAAATCTGCCTACCCGACAAGGCTTTGAAACTCGCAAAACTTCTTACCGACACGTTCGGCAAAGACACCAGCATACCCATTTTGAGTCTACGCCAGCACGACAACATTGCACTCAGAGAACTGGGCAATTTCGTCTATTCAAGAATTTTTCTTGGCTACACGCAAAAACAATGGGGGCTGTCTCCTGAAGAAATTTCACCAGCCGTCACGGCGCGTGTACCTTTCCGGATAAGTCACGATGACCGCTATTTCACGGATTTTTTCCAGGCCATGCCTAAAGCCGGATATACGTCCATGTTCGAATCCATGCTCAGCCATCCAGAAATCACCGTAATGCTCGACACCGCCTTTACCGATATCGCGGGCGGCCATGCATCTCTCCCTTGTATCCATACCGGCGCCATTGACGAATACTTTGACTTCAGTCTCGACTCATTGCCCTACAGAAGCGCCCGGTTCGAATTTCAGCATCTGCGCCAGCAAAGGCATTTGCCTGTGGCCGTCGTCAATGAACCGGATTCAGACATCCCTCATACCCGAGTCTGCGAATATCGTCTTCTGACAGGCCAGGATGCCCCAGAAACGACGGTAGGTATTGAATTTCCATGCGCGCATCTCCCCGGAAAAACCCAGCAGTCCTATCCGGTTCGAACAGAGGCCTCTGTCGCTCGCTATAAGGAATACAAGAAGATGGCCCGCACGCGCACCCCTCAGACTATCTTTTGCGGTCGATTGGGCAGCTTTTGCTATTATAACATGGATGACGCGGTTTTGGCAGGGATGGGCGCCGCCAAGGCCATCCTGCGTTTTCTCCCGCCACGAAACCGGCCCCCTGATCTGGGCTGAGCTTGCCGCCACCAACAGAGCGCATCACCTTGATTCAGCGGCAGTGTGCAAGGCTCTTGGCATGATTGGTGCTCAGCTACTGACTAGAACTCGGAAAAGGGAAAATTTTGACGCTCGGAAAGCATAAACCAGGAATGTGACATATGCACTTGCGTAAGCGGGTATTGGTAACAGGCGGATCGGGATTTTTAGGCTCACACCTTTGCGAGCGCCTACTTCTTGAAGGCTGCGAAGTCATCTGCGTGGACAACTTCTTCACAAGTTCGCGCCAGAACATCGAGCACCTGCTGCCCAATCCAAGATTCGAGCTCATCCGCCACGATGTGACCTTCCCGCTCTACGTCGAGGTCGACGAAATCTACAACCTGGCCTGCCCGGCCTCGCCCATCCACTACCAGCACGACCCGGTGCAGACCATCAAAACCTGCGTGCACGGGGCCATCAACATGCTGGGGCTGGCCAAGCGCCTGCGCATCCCGATCTTCCAGGCCTCGACATCAGAAGTCTACGGCGACCCGGACGTCCACCCGCAACCGGAATCCTACTGGGGCAACGTCAACCCGATTGGACACCGCTCCTGCTACGACGAAGGTAAACGCTGCGCGGAATCCCTCTTCTTCGCCTACCACCGCCAGCACAGCCTCCCCATAAAAGTAGGAAGACTGTTCAACACCTACGGCCCCAGAATGCACCCGAATGACGGAAGGGTGGTCTCAAATTTCATCATGCAGGCCCTGCAAGGCAAGCCCATCACCATTTACGGGGATGGGTCGCAGACACGGTCTTTTTGCTATGTGGACGATCTGGTGGAACTGATGCTGCGGTTCATGCGGAATGATAAAGAATTTTGTGGGCCGCTGAATATGGGGAATCCGGGGGAGTTTAGCATTTTAGGGCTTGCCAAGCAGGTTATCGAACTGACTAACAGCTCTTCGAAAATTTCGCTTGAACCGCTACCCACGGACGATCCGAAGCAAAGAAAGCCTGATATCACATTGGCTAAAGAACATTATGGATGGGAACCGGAGGTTCGCTTGCGCGAGGGGCTTATGCAGACAATCTCGTACTTTGAAAATCTTTTAGCGTCCGGCGAATTACGGAAAGGATAGGAAAATACGCATCCTCGTCACTGGCGGCACCTGATACTTCAGAAGCCAAGCCTGCAATGCCTTGGCAAATCAAGGCCACACAGTTGCCACCCTGAGAACTTACCGACATGATACAGAGAGTTGCTCTGCTGGGGCAATTTTTTGGGCGAGATGCTGCTGTGCAGTACCTAAAAAAAATGTACCCGGCAGCACTGCATCGCGGTATAGCCCAATAGACGGCCAGTGCCTATGTCAACAAGTACGTCACCGACCTAGAGAAAAACAAATAAGATTGAAGGAACTCTTTTATGAAAGCTCTCAATCCATACATCCTCCCCGGCGATCTTGTCTTCGACGTCGGAGCAAACCTTGGCAATTGCGTACAAGAATATTCCCTACGAGGTGCGAAAGTTGTAGCTTTTGAGCCGAATAAAGAACTCGCAGATCATTTGCATCAAAGATTCTCTCATACAAATTCAGTTTATGTAGAAAACAAAGCATTATCTTCTTCTAGCGGGCTAATTAACTTCCAAATTTGTTCACAAGCACCAGCCATATCTACATGTAGTACAGAGTGGCATACAGGACGATTTAAACAGTACACTTGGGACAAAGAAGTAACTGTTGCATGCATAACACTTGACCAATGCATAGATTTTTTCGGTTTACCAAAATATATAAAAATCGACGTCGAAGGCTACGAGTTCCAAGTACTCTCCGGATTATCAAAGCCTGTAGATTTTTTGAGTTTCGAATTCACCAGCGAATTTATGCACAATTCTGTTGCCTGCGTGAACCACCTAGAACATATTGGAATGACACATTTCAATCTAGGGTTAAAGGAACACGAAACCCTTTTCATTCCTAAATGGCTTTCTTCAAGGGCTCTAAAAGCGATGATTGCAGACTTAACATCGCAGCACATCAATCTGTGGGGCGATATCTATGCATCAAAGACTTCCATCACCTGTTCGAAATTAGAAAAAATGCAATCTACATACCAGATCAAAACAGTATAATCAGAAGAGATGAATAAGCATGTAGTAAAAAAACTGAAGGGCAAAAAGAACGACTGAACACAAATGTTTTTAGCTATTAGTTACTCGACTTTCGGGGTTAGCCATTAGCAGCTAACAATCTTTGTTCATTGAAAATATAATCGAAATTGCGCCCCAAACTACGCATTCCTTTTTGA
>NZ_JADBGG010000079.1 GCF_014873765.1 Desulfomicrobium macestii
CATGGTGCTCGTTGATGGTTGTCTTGCAACCCCATCAAAAGGGAGAACCTCTTAAATTTCAAGAGGAAGTGTCAGATCAAGTCGGAACTATTTCAGCTTAAATGACCGCGTTACTGCAAGATCAACGTTCATTTGTTCTTCTCCTTAACCTTAATTTGAATCTCAACATCACCATCGACCGCCGCCCGGACAAGTCCAGCCGCGGTCTCCAAACGCCTGTCGGCACTGGGTCAGATATTCGTCATGTTTCCGATCCAATTTGGAGCGCAGTTCCGCTATGCGATCCGACAGCGCCTTTACCTTCTCAGTATCTGGATTTTCCTGTTCCCAGAGCGTCTCCAGCTCCATTTGTTTCGCGCTCAACTCCTGTCGCAACGGTAAGATCTCCTGCATAAACTGGGAACGCCTCTCGCGCCATTGCTTGCGCTGCTCAGGGGGCATGTCCTGCCAGCCTTGCGGGTCAGGCCCCATCTCTCTACCATACCCGCGCATCCCACGGCCCATGTCGCGATCATGGCCCATCATTCCAGATCCTCGACCGTGGTACCCTGATCCTTGGCCCATCATTCCCGGCCCCATGCCTTCAGTTCCGTATCCGGAACCTGAATAGGATGGGTTTTGTGTCTGCACCGATTGATTATCAGCCGCCCACAAAGGGGCTGCCAGCAAAAGCGATATTAACATAAAGCTTAATATTATCTTTCTCATGATCAATCTCCTTTCTGCTCAGTATATGAGCCTTTATATTCTCAAAGGCCATATATTTTCGATGCAATAGATGCTGATTATAGCCCATGAGTATCCATTTATTTGATTTGTTTCTGATGGAGGACACATTTTAGTTTGCGAAAGTAATCCAAACTCGTCAGAAACATCTCGCCCTTGGCTTCAGCTTTCTTAGCAAAAACTCCTTTTACTTATTAGGTGTTTATCTCTCTGCTCCAGCGTAGTCCGGCCATCTCGATTTACAGTTTTATGCGCTGCGCCCAAAGATCCGCCATTATCACCAATCGGTCCTGTACCAGACCGCGCACTTGGCCCAGTGCTCGGGCGTCAGGTTCAGGCCCTCAAACATGCGAGCCATGCTGCGGGGTGCGCCGGGACGCCTTTCATTCCGGCACTCATTTGCCCCATCATTTTTCCCATGCCGCCGGGCCCGCCCATCATATGCGACATCATCATGCGCATCATCAAAGATTTTCATTTCATGTTTTGCTCCTTTCTCTCTGTGCTGTTTAGTCCATAACGAGGACCCCATAAAAAACGGTGACGCATTTTTAAACACCATTTTATAAATAAGAAGCAACTATTATTCCTTTTTTACAGAGCAGACCTTTACAACACTTATCATCCTGACATTACTGACGATATATATGATAGAACACCACAAATCTCACATTAGTAGATAGGTGAAAAAACGTCATATTCAACCCCAGTGGTCATATATGATAGTTATTTTGCTTTCATTTGCTGTCGATTGTTGCAAAATCAGTTCAAGCAGAACGAAGCAGCTTGAGCAACTCTTCCGCCGCAGGTCTCGACGAGGCCGGGTTCTGGCCGGTCACAAGCTTGCCGTCCACCTGGACGTACGGCGCCCAGTCAGCGCCATTGCTGTAGAGGCCACCGCGTTCCTTTAGTCGGTCTTCCAATAGAAAAGGTACGACATCGGTCAAGCCTACGGCTTCTTCTTCTGCATTGGTAAAACCGGTCACGCGTTTACTCTTGACAAGATATTCACCGTCTTTCCCGCGCACATTAACTAATGAGACCGGCGCGTGACACACTGCACCGACCGGCTTGTCAGCCTTTACGAAGGATTCGATCAGCGCGATGGATTCCCTGTTATCGACCAGGTCCCACATCGGACCATGACCACCGGGGTAGAAGACTGCGTCGAAATCTTCCGCGGACACATCAGCTACCTTTTTCGTGTCAGCAAGTTCAGCCTGCGCAGCCTCGTCTTTGCTGTAGCGCTTGGTTGATTCTGTCAGATTTTCGGGAAGTTCGCTGGTCGGATCAAGCGGCGGCCGTCCCCCCTTGGGCGAGGCCAGCGTGATCTTTGCTCCGGCATCCTTGAACACGTAATAGGGTGACACGAACTCTTCCAGCCAGAAACCAGTCTTCTTTCCGGTGTTGCCAAGTTGGTCATAAGAAGTAAGAACAATAAGAATTTTCATAGCTAACCACCTTTGATTAAATATTAAGAATTCACCTGGAAGCGTCCTCGTACTCGTGGAGCCCATCAAGCTCTAGAGACATCGCATAAGCAATGGAGCACAAGCCAAGACCATTAAGATAAACCATGACAGAAGAATCTTCTCCCTTTTCCATTTTAGTGTACCTCTCTCGTTTCAGCAAACTTCTCGGAGAAAATCTTAATCGTCCCCGACAATACCGAACTCGCGCAACAGTGCGCCGATCTGGGTTTTGTTGAGCTTGTTCATCAGCAGATTGCGCACGAATGCAGGACCCGGGATGTCGATCTCCTTGCCGTCACGCAGGCGGCCTGTCGCGGACAGGAGCATGCGAATGTCGTAGGTCGAGTTGAATACCTCCGGCACGCCGCGCTCGACGTCGAGCAGTGTGTAGACAGCCTCCATCGGCGTTCGTACGGAATACTCGGTGGTGAAGATGCAGTCGCGCTCCCTGGATTCCGCGAACTGCCCAATGAAGGCGAAGTTTACAGCGCCCTCAGGCACCACGTCCGGGCGATCACCGGCCTGGCGAGGCATGAAGAAGGCGGTCACGTACGGCATCATCACCGGCACGGTCATCGCACCCGTTGCGGCCAGTTCGGGAATGTCCTCGACCGGCACGCCCAGATGGTAGAGCCATTTCTGTGTGATCTCTTCGCCGCTGCAATCCTGCATCGGCTTCTTCACGTAATCGCCGGTATCAGTTCATTAATCCGCCATGCCTCATGCACAGGCCCTAACGGATTTTTCCCGGTCCCACTGCCGCGTCTGTGCCACGGCGATAAAAGTTTCAAGCTCTTTGGCGTCCAAGTTGCCTGCACCTTTCCCCTTCATGCCAGCCAAAACAATTATCACTCACCATCTCATTGCCCTCTATTGCTTCAATCCACGGAAATTCCAGCGATAATTCAATGTATTTTGGCATAGCCTCCGCTATCATCATGAACACGATGCAAACTTGATCTTTTTCTTTGCCAGAAGTTCATATCGCAAGGTGCGTGCCGAATGGGAAATACGAGCTCTTCTGTCTGCAACAGACCGAGTCCATGGTAAAAATGCGAAAAAAAGTGACGGCGTGGGGCAATAACCTCCAACGAAATCCTCAATATCTAACTCGACTTTCGGGGTTGTTAGTAAAGTCGCCGGAACATAAATCTATCGAGAATAATTGGATATTTTGATTGAGGGGATCCTCATTCTGTAG
>NZ_JADBGG010000080.1 GCF_014873765.1 Desulfomicrobium macestii
GTGGCCCGGGGCGTGTTTATGAACCCGCCGCCGTTGACCGTTATGCCGTTCGGATTGGCCAGGATGTAGTCGGCCGGATAACCGAATATTTCAGTATAGCCCTCAAGGCGGGATCGGCTGCTGCCCGTGACCTCGTTCAGGATGACCCGGGCTTCGGGGCCCTTGCCGAGCTTCGGGTTGTTGGCCACCACCCCGCCCAGTTGCGTGCGCCCGGCCTTCTTGCTGTTGTTCAGGATTACGCCGGGCCCGCCCACGTTGAACTGATCGAACATGTTGTGCGAGAGGCCGCCAGAGTTCGGTCTTGCGATGTCGACCAGGGGCACTCCGTTGGGCGCGGCGCTCACGGCCGGCTGATTGGCGGCCGGGGCCGTGGGATCGACCACGATGCCATCCGCAGCAGCCGCCACGGGATTGAATACCAGCAGAAATACCAGCGTCAGACATATAAACCGTTGCAGCGCATGCTTCATGAACCGTCCCCGTACCTGGCTCTCAGAAATTGGAACTCAGCGACCAATAGACTTCCCAGTCCCTGTTTTTCAAAAAAGATGGCGCGTCCAAAGGCCGCGCCACACAAAAGTCCGTTTCAAGAATGCCGCCCCGGGAACGCAATCCTAAAGCCGCTCCCTGCAGAACGCCCCGCTCGTACTCATCGTCCCGGTCACGATGGATGAACCCGGCATCGTAACCGGCATAAACTTGCGGATCATTGAATATCGATGAAAACCACTCAGAATGGCCTTGCGGAAGAAGGGACACGGCGATCTCATTGCGTACGTATCCACCGCTGTCCCCGCCCAGACTTTCCAGCTGGAAGCCCCGCACCGTGTATCGTCCGCCCAGATCCAGGCGCTCGGAGTTGTACAGGGTGTCGGGAGACCACTGCACCACGCCCTGTGTGCTGAACGAGACCGGATGCCCTGCAATCTCGAAAGGACGCATCCAGCTGCCCGTCAGGGAGAACTTCTGAAATTCATGTTTGGGGACGCTCCGCTCCGAGAATTCATCCCGCTCGGCCCCAAAGAGGGGCAGCCCAAGGTTGAACTCGCCGCTCAAACCAAGCACGCCGTCGAATATCCGGCGGTGGTGACCTAACGACACGCCCAGAATGGATAAATCGTAGCTGCCGGCCACAAGGCGCTCTTTCTCGATGAAATTGTCGACATCCTTGATAGTGAAGGAAACGCCTGCAGTGGTTTTGCTCTGGCTGCCTCGGTGCACAACCCGGTTCAGATCAAGACCATAAGAGGATGTGCGGCCATCGCTCAAATACTCGGCCCCGCCACCTTCCAGATGCGTGTGGTATTCGGAGACTCCGGCGCTGGCCGTTACGCTCCAGTACCCGAAGGGCACGGTGTAGTATGCTGAAAAGCTGCGGCTTCCGAGACGCGACATGTCCAGAAGCGCCTTGGCGTCGCCGCTCAAATTGAGGGAAAGCATGTCGCTCAGGCCAAGGGGGTTGTCCTTGTCCACGGACGCAAAGGCCTTGATTTCACCCGTGCTTTTTTGACCCGAATTGTCCAGACCGACCCGAAAACGCCACATCTTGCCCGGCTGATCCGTCACCACGATGCGGCTGGCTCCTACTTTTTCCCCCGGTTCGATGCGAAGCTGCGCGTTGCCGGATGGCAAACGGTTCAACTGATCCATACCTTGCTCGATGTCGCGCAAATTGAGCGGTTTGCCCACGATGCCGGAAGGAAAAGTCATGGCGATCCGCCGCCTGTCCGCAGGAGAATCATCATTGAGACTGATGCTCTCAATCTCGCCTTCGATGACGCGGATTTCCAATCTTCGCGAAGCAAGATCCTGGGCAGGCACAAAAGCGCGTGTCGTGACATATCCGCGCTTGATGTAGAGATTGGTCGCGGCCCGCACCAACTCGTTGATGTGAGTCATGTTCAGGCAGCGCCCAATGAAGGGCTCAAGCAATCCGGCCTTTTCGGAATGGGAAAGCAGCGTCGTCCCAACGAACACAATGCTGTCGATGTGAACGCAGACATCCGTTTCCGCGGATTCCGAAGTTGGCGTCGGCTGATCGAGTTCTATCCTTGAAGGCTTTTTTTCAAGCACATCTTCATGCTGCTGCTTGAATTTTTGTCTCTGAGCTTCCTGATCGCGCTGTATCTGCTCCTGTTGACGAATTAATTCATTAGATGCAAAGCATCGAATGGAATCAGTACAGATAAGCAATACAATAATTGAAAATAAAAAACAGATAAAAAATCGCATTGAAATTACTTTTTGCATAATTAATTTTTAACATTATTGTGCGACACAATTTTATATATTAAAAGCATACATGATCATCAGCAATGCGAGATTTTTTGTATAAATATTTATGTAATTTACATATTTTAAGAATGAAAATTAAATTTAATTAAGCAGTTGTACTTATGCTATTCAAAACCAAAAATGCGCATGACCGCCACGAGAAAGCGGCGGTCATGCGCATTATGTTTTCAAGGCTGCCCGGGTTGGTTGCGACATCATTCGGTGGATTGTGACTTAACTATTCATAAACATGTCTATTTTGACATATTTAGGGGCGCGTATATTTCGAGACGATGAGCGCGCCGCCTGGTCACAACCTTGTCACTGATCCGGGTGGATGCAGTGCTCTTCCGGTGCATCTTCCAGCCATCGCTGCAAGTATGCAGCAACCTTGAAGCCTTGTCCCGGAGGCCAGCGCCTCCGGGACAAGGGAGTTAAAAATCCTAGACCTTTGCGGCCTGCAGTTCCTCGGTGGAGTAACCCCAGCCCACATTGTGCGGAGCAAGGAGTTCTTCGCGGAAGAAGCGGGGCAGCTGG
>NZ_JADBGG010000081.1 GCF_014873765.1 Desulfomicrobium macestii
TGTTGATCAGCACCCCTATGAAGCCAAAACGTCGGCACCCTAATGGAGCCAGTTCATCGGCACCCTTAATGGAGCCACTTGGTGTGCACCCCTAATGGAGCCACCCTGATTTTGAGAGAGCCATAAAAACACTTCGCTCGGACTTCCTCACCGCCTATCCCGGACCTCCTGAAACACAAGGAGGAAGGGATGGCCAACAGGAGGTTCGCAATGCACGAAATACGTCACGTCATCGCCCGGATGCGACTAGGCGAGTCTGACCGGGATATTGCCCGCGCAGGCGCAATGGGGCGGCCTAAAGCCGCGCAGCTTCGCGTCCTGGCGTTGGAGCAAGGCTGGCTGGACCGCAGTCAACCCCTCCCGCCCAACGATGTCCTGGAATCCCTGCTTCAGCTCCCAAGGAGAACGCAACCATCACAGTCCCTGGCAAAGCCCTTTGTCGACCAGATCTGCACATGGGCCGACGAGGGGATACAGATCACGACGATCCATCAGGCTCTGGTCGAACGTTACGGCTTCACTGGAAGCTACGACTCGGTGCGACGCCTGCTCAAGAGCCACCAGAAGTCAGCGCCGGTAGCCACTGTCTTCCTTGATCATCCTCCAGCCGAGACCGCCCAGATCGATTTTGGCGCAGGCCCCGTCATCACCGACGTCCATACCGGCGAGGTCATGAAGACGTGGTTCTTCGTCATGACGCTCCCGTGCAGCAAGCACATGTACGCCGAACTGGTCACCAACCAACGCGTGGAAACCTGGCTGGGCTGCCATCGCCGGGCTTTCGAGCATTTCGGCGGCACGCCACTCAAGACAGTCATCGACAACCCCAAGTGTGCCATCACCCGCGCCTGCTACTACGAACCAGAAGTCCAGCGGGCTTATGCCGAGTTTGCCGAGGGGTATTCCTTTCTGGTCTCCGCATGCCCTCCGCGAGACCCGCAGAAAAAGGGCGTCGTCGAATCGAACATCAAATACGTCAAAAACAGCTTCGCAAAGTTGCGAGAGTTCCGCAGTCTGGCTGACGCCAACCGCCAACTCCACGAATGGGTCATGGGCATAGCCGGAAACCGCATTCACGGCACGACCAAGCAGAAGCCCTTGGTTCGTTTCGCCGAGATGGAGAAGGATTTCCTGCGTCCCCTGCCGGATATCGCGCCCGAACTGGCAGCATGGGCATCGGTGAAGTTGCATGGCAACTGCCATGTCCACTTCGAAAAAGCCTTCTATTCCGCCCCGTTCACACTGGTCCACAAGTCTCTTTGGCTTCGTGCCACGGAGAAGACCGTGCAGATCTTCCATGAACAAAAACTCGTGGCCACTCATCCCCGGCTGTTCAAACCCGGCGCACGCAGCACGGTGCAGGACCATTTGCCGCCGGAAGCTACGGCTTACCTGATGCGTGATCCGCAATGGTGCTTGGCTCAGGCTGAAAAAATCGGAGAACGCTGCCTGGAACTGGTCCATGATCTCTTTACCCACCGCGTCCTCGATAACCTGCGAGCTGTTCAAGGTCTGCTGCAACTTCAGGGTCGTTACGGCAAACGACGACTGGAGGCGGCCTGCGCCAGAGCCCTGGATCACGGAGCCGGAACGTACCGCAACGTGAAGAACATCCTGGAGAAGGGTTTGGACCAACAAAACCTCTCCCTGCCAATCGCCCTGCCTGATGCCTACGGCGGAACGTCCCGCTTCACCCGCAACTCTGACCTGCTCAACTAAGGACACAGCAATGAACCCCATGCCTCAACTCACGCCGCACCTGAAACAGCTCCGCCTCTCCGGCATCCTGGACTCCCTGGAGATCCGCAACCGTCAAGCCGTGGAGCAGAAGCTCGCCTACACCGACTTCCTGGCTTTGCTCATCGAGGACGAGATCGCTCGCCGTGAGCAGCGTAAACTCGTCATGAGGCAGCGCCGAGCCGGCATCAACGCGCAGAAGACGCTCGAAAGCTACGACTTCACTTTCAACCTCGGGGTGAACCAGGCGCAGATCATGGATCTGGCCACCTGTCGCTACCTGGAGGAGAAGGTCCCGGTGCTCATCGTCGGCCCCTGCGGCACCGGGAAGAGCCACCTTGCCCAGGCGCTGGGCCACATCGCCGTACGTCGCGGCTACGACACCGTGTTTGCCTCTCACGCTAAGCTGCTGGGCCAACTCGCCTCAGCGCGGGCCGTGGGTAACTTCGAGCGCAAGCTGGCGGCACTGACCAAGGCAGACCTGCTCATCATCGACGACTTCGGCCTCAAGCCCATGCGCCCCGGTCAGGACGAAGACTTCCACGACGTCATCGCAGATCGCTACGAGCGGCGACCAACGATCATCACCAGCAATCTGGACTTCTCGGAATGGAACGACGCCTTCCACAACAAGCTGCTCGGCGCGGCCACCCTCGACCGGATCATGCACGGTGCCTATCAAATCGTGCTGGACGGCAAGAGCTATAGGACTCCTCGCATGGATGTTTCTCCTTGCAGAGGCGACTCATAAACACGTAATCAGACGAGGTCGTCCGAGCGAAAATCTCTCACTTTTGCTGGATCTATTAGGGTGCCGATCGGTGGCTCCATTAG
>NZ_JADBGG010000082.1 GCF_014873765.1 Desulfomicrobium macestii
CGTGACTTTGCCCGTGTGCATCTCCGAGCTTGAGCCGCCGAAGAATCCGCCCTTGCTTTTCTGTTTGAAGTGATAGTCGTAGCCGTCGGTGGCGGCGGTGATGGAGACGTCGCGGTCCGCTTCGATGTTCACGTCCGCTCCGGCCGATACGCTGCTGCCGTGAACTGCCACATCCTGGCCCGCGCTGATGCTTACCGACCCGCCCGCTTCGACGGTGGCCGCCTTGCTGGACTGCGTATTTAAGCTGCTTTTGGATTTCCCGGTCTTGCCAAAGTTGTGCGACTCCAGTTCCTGGGCCGCGATGATCACGTCGCGACCGGCGGAAAACGTCGCATCACCCCCGGCCTTCACGTCGCTCCCGATGATCCCGATATCCCGCCCGGCCTGCATGGACAGATCGCCCGTGGCCTCGATGGCGCCCCGCTGGCCGACGGTCTCGCTGGTGCTTCGGATGGTTGAGGAAACGCCAAAAACCGGAGCGCCAGCCTGTCCTGCCATGCCCGGACCCATGCGGCCAAACGTCCTGCGGGTCGTCTCTTCGGCCGAAAAGGTGGTTTTGGCCGTGCCGGAAATAATGTCCTGTCCGGCGGCAAGGGATACGTCGCGGCCCTTGATCAGCCCGCTGGTGTTGAAGATCGACTCGCCCGCTTCCAGGGTCACGGTGTCGCCCTGAATGGTGCCGAAGGTGTTGAAGACATTCCTGGCGCTGATGGCCAGATCGCCCAAGGCCTTGATCACGCCCCTGTTGGCCGTGTCGCCCGAGGCATGGATCTCCACGTCGCGGCCAACGATGACGGACCCGCCCCGGGCGATGGTGTCGAGGCTGTTTCGGCAGAGATAGACAACGGGAACCAGCACCTCATGCCCTTCCACCACGCGGGTTTCGAGCCAGACGATGTCCGAGGCCAGGGCCGCGACCTGTTCCGCGCTCAGCGCCACGCCAACGCTCAGATTCAATTCTTCCCGGGCGGCGACGGCGTTGTCCATGAGCGCGAGCATCTGCTCGGCGTCGCCCGACAGGGACTCCGAAAGAAAACGCCGCCCCGTGAGGGCGAAAATCTGCTCACGCACCAGCCGGGTTTCATGGAAGGCGTCGCCTAAAAGCTGCTGCCGCGTCTTGCTCAGATTGATGCCCGTTCGGCGCAGGAAATAGTCGGACCCATAAAACAGGGCCATGCTGGTCAGGGCCGGATTGGTTTCGATGAGATAGCGGTGCCCGGGAGTCGTGTTGACGATGAACAGGCCGTCCCTGGGCAGAAGGGCGATCAGGTCATCAAGATGGGCCACGCTTTGATCCAGGCTCTCCGGCCTGGGCGGGGCGATGACGCTGCCGCTTGAACCGATGCCGCCGTCATAGGATATGGACCCGATCCCGCCGGGGGCCATCCCCGAATTTTCCGAAATGCCGTTCAAGGCATGGTCCGCGCTGATCGAAACCCTGCCACCCGCGCTTATGGTGCCGTAGGCATGGTCGATCGCAGTCCTGACCACCTCCGTTCCACGCCCCTCCACAGCCAGCCGCGGGCTCTTGTGTTCGTTGGCATGCGCCCGGGCCCATTCAATGGTCCGATGTTCAAAGATATCCTGGCCTGCGTTTTCAAAGGAATCGGCAACGATGGATATATCGCCGGTGGCAGTGGAGATCCGGCTGACATGATTGCTGAAAGAGTCGGCCTCGATATCCACGTTGACGGCGGCCGCGATATTTGCGCCGCTTTCAAGACCCGTGACCTCATCCCGGGTTATGGATTCAAGATAGGCGGCGACCTTGGATCTGTCCTTGTAGTGCTGGACAGCCATGTATATGCCCCGGCCGACCACCCGGCTCTTCAGACTGGAGACGGCCGCAATGTCTCCGGAACTCCCGCCGTAAAGCGCGAAACCCGCCTCGGCGGCGGCAATGGCCGCATCCAGTTCCGAGCGCGGGATCACGTTGCGATCAAGGCCAAATCCGAGAACGCGCAGTTCAGCCGGAGTGATGATCAGAGCGTTGCGATTGCTTGAAACCGCACTGGAACCCGGCAACATCCTGTAGAGATCCTGGGCCTGATCCCAGTTGTCGCCAAAAAAGGAATAAATTCCTCCCTTGCGGCTCAAGACCTGCGTTCCCGGCGTCAGCGCAAAATCCAGATTGGTGTTTTTCACCACCTTGGCCCGGATGGACATGCTGCCTTCCAGGGTCTCGATGGTGCCCGAATCGTTCTTCAATTCGAGCATGCGACTCCCGGCGCTCAAACCTTCCAGCACCAT
>NZ_JADBGG010000083.1 GCF_014873765.1 Desulfomicrobium macestii
CTTGGGCGGAAGCTTGCGTGCATCGGTGGTTTGCATGGATCCGAATGTACACAATTCTTCCACGAATGTTAACTATTTTATGCTCGGATTAATATATGAACCGCCGTATACGGAACCGTACGTACGGTGGTGTGGAAGGACGGCGGGGGTGACCCCGCCTCCTACCCGATGGAAAGCTTATGATCAATACGCGGGGTGTGATGCGTTCGCTGCTGCTGGTGGCAAGCGTGCTCGGCAGAAAATACAGGGTGAAGGTTAAGATGGGTAGAGCAGATGCCTTTACCGACGGCAAGACCATTCACCTTCCAGCCCTGCCAAGTAAGGTTCCGGACACGTTGCTGAAAGCGTCAGTGGAATGTGGGACCAAGAAGCAGGGCATGTCCGTGACAAGTATTTCAATGCCCTGCAGGAAACCAGACTCTCCCACAACATAAACTCGCGTCCATATTTCCAGGGCGCCGCAATAATTTCGATTGGTGTGAATGGGCACCCTAATAGCGCCACCGATGGGCACCCTTAATGACGCCAGCAAGTATGAGAGATTTTAGCTCGGGCGATCTCGTCTGGTAGGCGCCGTGCATGATCCGGTCGAGGGTGGTGTTGTACCCACGGACCGTGCCGAGGCAAGCTGGCCCAGGAGCTTGGCGTTTGATGTGAATACCAAAGGCTGCCTTGTAATTTGCTCATCGAAAGCTTCCGCCAGTGCAGACTGTGTAAGACAAAGCGACCACTCATGCCGCAGCACCTCGACGAATCCCTTCACCCAAGAGCCACTTCTCTTCTTCCCACAATCCACCCAACGTAACGAAAAGCAGAAACGCTGGCTTCAATTCAATCGAATATCAGGCTCGCTCCTGAAATGCTGACGGATTGTAAGTATTAGGGTTGCCTCTGATTAAATCCATGTGAGGAATATGTGGATAAAATTCAGATATTTATATGTTTGTGCTGTGGATGCAGTTCACGGATTAGAAGAGTTCGTGAAGATGAGGATGAGATGAAATCTTAACAAATTTATGGATTTTGTTTCAAACGATGAGAAATTATTATTTTTGCCACCGTAAGCGATATTGAGGGCAAAGAAGTCGGGGGGGCAGTTACCAACTATCGCAATGAGGTGGACAAATGAAGTGTGAATCAAAGCAGATAATTGAATTGGTTTCTGGAAATATAGGCCATTTTGATATGACAGCGCAAGTTAAGGCAAAAGAATCATTCCATTTGCTAAAAAAGATATTGGCTGACCGAAAAATGCAAAAATCCATGGCAAGGCATTACAGGATGCTCAATAAAGGTTATTATGATCCTGGCGAGTTCCCTTCATGGGCGTACAGTTTGTCCTATTGTCTTGTAGATCCAGATTACAAGTATAGTCTAGAGATAAAGAATAGCATAGTTGAAATTTGTAATGAGATGATTTCTGATTTCAAAAGTAAAGATAAAGATTATATACACTTCGTAATGGAAGCAGATGAATCTCCAAAATTCTTAAAACATATGGCTAAAGACATGTGTCACATGCAAATATAGGAGGATGCTATGAATTTGAATGATCGTGCAAAATCGGCGGTTGTGGAAAAATTAGAAAGCTCTTTGGGCTATATTCAAGAAGAGATGTGTGCGGTTGGAATTTCAAATTTTGATTTCTCTAGTATTCATGATGAATTTGTAAACATTGCAGAAAAAACATACAGTGATAGCGATGAAGAGGTCGAGAGTATTTATCTATTTGGAAGTTCTCCTGATTCGACGCCTGTTTCCCTTTCCAGGTCTGTTACGTGTATGCTTGTGAAGCAATGGGTCGAAAAAATGGTCGATTTTATTTCCGTTTTGGAAAAAAATGAAGATGCGAAGCTCGAAAGATGGGTGCAGAATAAAGTTGGAATTGATGCTGTAAACCTCCCCAAGTTAGTGCCATCCAAAAGTAGAGGTTTCCTTGGGTGAATTTTTCATGAGGAACTCTGTCGGGGTCAAATCCCCAAGGGAC
>NZ_JADBGG010000084.1 GCF_014873765.1 Desulfomicrobium macestii
ATGAGTGCGCCCGCGAAGGCGCTTTGTCAGGGTGGTGTAAGTCCACCTCGGGGTAAGCCACACCCCTGAAGTCGAAGGTAACTGCGTCACTGCGAGGTGGGGTGGGGAGCAACCGGAGACGAAATGGCGGTCCGTAGGATAACGAACCCGATTCGGTTCTGCAGTGCGGCGAGTCTTCTCATTCATGACGAAGTCCGAAAAGCGCCGCTCACGCTGTTGGTGGCGTGTGAAAGCGATGAACGGGCCTGCAGGATGGTTGGGGGCGGAACGTCAGGAAGGCGAAGCGAGATAAGCGGGGAGACCTGTGCATGAGGTGACATGTACAGGAGTCAGAGCCTTCACAGTACCGTAATCGACATGACAGGACACCTTGGAAATGCCGGCCGGGGGAACGACACGACCTCCTCCAGGTCCGCTCCGGTGGGATGCTTGACCGGGGACGGGAGCGAAACAAACAAGCGATCGCAAGGCGTTTCTCCATGTTTGAGGAAAAGCGCGGAAAGCAAAACCGCGTCGAGGGAAGGGAGGCAGGAAGGTCAATGCGAAAAGGAGAGATGGGCTATGTCGAGGACAACCCCGCCAGTGCGTACAGCTAAACAAGGGGTAGAGACTGGTTCGCCGCAAGGCTGGACCTGGGTTGAAAAGTCCGTCTGGACGGATCGCATGTTGGCGGCCCTGGGCAACGGGGTCAAGGGAGGTAAATGGTTCAGCTTGATCGATAAGGTCTGCGCGACGTCTACCTTGAAGGCAGCCTGGCAACGGGTTGAGGCCAACAGGGGCGCAGCCGGAATAGACAGAGTCAGCATTGATCGCTTCGGGGAACAATCCTCGAAATATCTTGAAGAACTTTCCCCTGCGTTGCGCGAGGGGACATACAAGCCTCATGCGGTTCGCCGGACTTATATTCCAAAAGGCGACGGCAAGATGCGGCCTCTGGGCATTCCCACGGTGAAAGATCGAGTGGTACAGGGTGCGTTGAAGATGGTTCTGGAACCAATCTTCGAGCGCGAGTTTCATCCCAACAGCTTTGGATTTCGGCCCGGTCGCGGCTGTAAAGACGCGTTGCGGGAAGTGGTCCGATTGCTCAAGGTGGGACATACCTATGTAGTGGACGCCGACTTGAGTAGCTACTTCGACACCATTCCGCACGATCTGCTTATGCGTCGAGTGCGGGAGAAAGTGAGTGATGGCAGGGTGCTTGAGCTGGTTCAAGGCTTCCTTTCCCAAGGCATTATGGAAGACATGAAGGAATGGAAGCCAGAGGCTGGAACACCGCAGGGAGCGGTGATCAGCCCTCTGTTAGCCAATATCTATCTTCATGATTTGGATATGCTAGTGAATGGAGCTGGTTACGCTATGATCCGATACGCCGATGACTTTGTCATCCTATGTCGGGATGCTCAAGCGGCACAAGATGCCCTCGCTTTGGTGAAGAAATGGGTTGAAGCGAACGGTCTTGCTCTGCATCCGGTAAAGACACATACGGGTAATGCTCGTGTGCCTGGCGAAGGCTTTGAGTTTCTTGGTTATCGTTTTGAAGCCGGGAATATACATGTCCGCAAGAAAAGCATGAAGAAGCTGCGTGACAAAGTCCGGGAGAAAACCAAGCGAACGTGTGGACGATCTATTGAAATGATTGTCGAAAGCCTTAATCCCATGCTGCGTGGCTGGTTTGGATACTTCAAGCATGCTGATAGGCCAACGTTTTCCATCGTCGACGGTTTTATCAGAAGACGACTGCGCTCAATCCTTCGCAAACAAAGAGGACAGAGCCGGGGAACGGGAAGATGTCTGGATGATCATAAGCGCTGGCCCAATTCTTTCTTCGCTAAATTTGGGCTTTTCACCATGAAAGAAGCCCATGTTTTGGCTTGCCAATCCCGATGAGGAAATGGCCAACTGGAGAGCCGTGTGCGGGAGAACCGCACGCACGGTTCGGAGGGAGGGGAGGGGAAACCCTTCCCTACCCCTATCGT
>NZ_JADBGG010000085.1 GCF_014873765.1 Desulfomicrobium macestii
TCCCTTGGGGATTTGACCCCGACAGAGTTCCTCATGAAAAATTCACCCAAGGAAACCTCTACTTTTGGATGGCACTAACTTGGGGAGGTTTACAATGCCATGGAAGCCAACGCTTTAAAATTATAGCACAGGATAGATCATATATTGAAGAACGCATGGCATCTGGCATATGGTGGGAGAGACTCACGTATAAAATGTGGTACTATTGCTCAGACTGCGGTCAATCTATGTTTTTCTGGGGAATACTATCCCTTATATTAGCTTTCGCATTTGGTATTCTTTATTATTCAATAGGCGGAAGCAACTTCAACACTGCTTTTTTAAAAGGCAATGATGGCAATCCTGGTTTTTGGGCGCTTCAATACTACAGCATAGTCACCTTCACTACGTTGGGCTTCGGAGACATTGTTCCAAAAACAGGTGTAGCTGCATTTCTAGTTACATTAGAAGTTATTACTGGATATATAATGCTAGGAGGCCTAATTGCAATTTTTGCAAATAGACTTGCGAAAAGAAACGATTGACTAGACTTGCGGCTTGATCTGAATAGCGACACCCAGTTTCTGCCTGATCTCTTGATAAACAGATACAGGTACACCCTCATCCATTTCAAGAGTAACAGCTATCGCATACGGAATACCTTCACTAATCTTATTAGCAGCATCCGCTCTACATTCAACACGAATAGACAACTCTTCCCCATCTAAAAAATCTAAAGCCTTATTACCAGACATGACTTCATGCTGAACTGTTCCACGCTGAACAGCGCGCCAATCTGCTTCAGTTCTTCTGACACCGAGTTCATCCAAAGGTGGAGTAAACCTTAAGTGTGCCTGTCTATATTTTCTATGCTCAACATTTATCGGCGTAATCCAAGCCAACGTAATTACTAAACCTCTCCAAAGAGTTGTTCCTGACAATCCAGCAGGAAGTGGTAAATTATATATGTGCGCCTTATCTTGCTCCAGTTCTCCATACCCGAGAACAGTGGCCCGCTCTTCCGTACAAATCAATACCCTATCAATGTTTGTCGATCCATAACCAAGATGTTTTGATATTATATTCTTAAAAATTCTAGAATTGTTATGCGTTTTTAAAACGCTTAAAGATTTCTCAGCTTCTTTATCCCAACGAGAACTATGAACAATCATGGCCTTTAAAAGCGAAGGGATATTTTTATCAGCAATATTGCCTATTCCATACATGGCTGCAAGTTCCTCAAGCAAATTGTAGCATCTTGCAGCCCCTCTTGTCGCTAATGCAGTGGCATTACTTGTTCCTCTAGTATATGTAGCGCGGTCAAGAGTTACACCGGGACATGCCACAAGTTGCCCGGGTGCTTTATCTATCTCCGCTATCTTGTATTGCGAACCAATCACGGGTGCCAAGAATAGTTGACGGCCACCAGGGAACAACACCTCTGGTTTCACGGAGCGATTAAAACCACCCCCACGAGCACTAATTGGACTTGCCAAACCTGGTGTTGACAGCAAATCAACTCTACGGTCTCTAATATAGTCACCACTCTTATCATGATGAAGTGCGCCAACTGTGAGAGCGTTTATTGATTCCGCAGGGGACAAGAGACGACGATTTCTAACATCCCCATCAATCGCAGAAAGAGTCTTTCTCTCCAACTCATCCGACCCACTTTCCTCAGAAACGGAAATATCTAAATCATGTGTATGATTGCCCGCACTTACACAGAACAACACATTGTACCTGAATCCGTGAATAAGTGTTGCCAACGTTGTTGGCTCGAAATCTCAACCATATTTTTCGAAAATCCAGGCGACTTTCGACCTAAAAATTTTCAACTGAAGGACAATTGTCGCTTCGCAAGCTCTGAGAACCGACTTTT
>NZ_JADBGG010000086.1 GCF_014873765.1 Desulfomicrobium macestii
TGGTCAGTTTGCCGTGGAATCCGTGGTCAGTTTCCCGTGGAATCGGTGGTCAGTTTCCGCCGGAATCCGTGGTCAGTTTGGACCGGAATACGCATGAGCGTGAGCAACGCTCGCAGGAGCTCAAGGAGCTCAGGAGCAGGCTTGATTTTCAGCTGAGAACCCATGCTCTGCTCAAACAGGAAGTGGAGATGATTCGCGAGATGACGGCCAAAGGCGCTGCTTCGGACATGGATCTCTTGCGGGCGCAACGCGAATTCTCCGACCTTTCCGGCCAGATTGCCGATACGCGTATCGCAATCCCCAAGGTGATCGCGGCTGTCGAGGGGGCGAATCACCGCATCGAGGAAGAAAAGGGCAGGCAACGCTCCGCCATATTGGACGAACTCACCGCGATTCGCACGGAAATGGAAGGAGTGCGAGAGACCTTGCCCGCGCTGGAAGACAAAATGGACCGCACGAGTGTCAGGTCGCCGGTGGACGGCACGGTCAAGCGGGTTTTTGTGAGCACGATCGGAGAAGCAGTCGGTGCCGGCAAGGAGATGCTTGAAATCGTGCCGAGAGAAGACTCTCTGTTGGTAGAGGCAAAAGTTTCACCGCGAGATATCGCATTTCTTTATTCCGGTCAGGCTGCCGATGTAAAAATCACGGCGTACGATTTTTCAATCTTCGGGAGCATGCCGGGCATCGTGGAACACATAAGCGCCGATGCCATCACGGACGAGCAGCAAAAACAGAGTTACTACCTCATAAAGGTAAGAACGGAGAAAGCATCCCTTAAAGGGCGGGATGGAGAAGAACTTCCGATCATACCAGGCATGGTGGCGGAGGTGGACGTACTCACCGGAAAGAAGACCGTGTTGGAATATATTCTGAAGCCTATCCTCAAAACAGCGCAAAGCTCGTTACAGGAAAGGTGATGGGACGTACTTACTACGGAGAAAGGGCATGAAAAAAACGATTCTCTTGGTCGAAGATGACCTCCTGTTGCGCAAGGGATTGAAAACCATGATTGAGATGCGGGGCGGCTTCAGTATCGACGCGGATACGGGCAGTGGAAAGGAGGCGCTGAGGCTTTTTGGAATGGTCCACCCGGATATTGTTTTGCTCGACCTGCGACTTCCCGACATCCCCGGCACGGAGGTGCTGCGGCAGTTGAAACAGGCGGCGCCGAAGGTTCCCGTTATCTTGCTGACCATTTGCGAAGAGAACGAACTGCTTTTCCAAGCTCTTGCCCTTGGCGCCAACGCCTATGTGCTCAAGGGGGCAGGGCCGGAGGAATTGTTCCTGGGGATTCACTATTCCCTGAAAAACGAGGTGTTTATAAGCCCGAAATTGGCCAAGATAATTGTCGATGATTATCTTTTGGTCAACCAGCATCGCAAATCCCTTCCTCCTCTGCACAATCTTACGGCACGGGAAAAGCAGATAGTGAGGCTTATTATTGACGGTAAAAAGAGCAAGGAGATTGCCGATATTCTATTCATCAGCATCAAGACCGTGAATAAACACAGATCAAATATTCTCGTGAAACTCGGAATTCACAATCTTTCTGAGCTTCGCCAAAGAAAACTTTACGTATTGGATACTATAATTGACGAAAGTCAGAAAAAAAAATTGAAAAACTAACGCAGAAGAAAATATGAAAAATTTCATATCCGCATAAAAGATTATTTGTTTATGAAAAATTCAAAATCCTTCGGTTCATATTTTTATTACTCCGAGCCCTAAACAGTTAACATTTTAGGCTGCGTATCGAACATGTTGTCCGTGGAAATACTTCTGAACAATCGAGGGCCTTCTCT
>NZ_JADBGG010000087.1 GCF_014873765.1 Desulfomicrobium macestii
ACTACTACAGAAGGAGGATCCCCTCAATCAAAATATTCAATTATTCCCAATAGATTTCTGTTTCGACGACTTTACTAACAACCCCGAAAGTCGAGGTTTAGTTTTTAAACTCAGCTAACTTCGGAGGCTCTATGCACCAGGTGAACATTCACGATGCCAAGACGAATCTGTCCCGGCTGATTGAGCAGGCTGTGAAAGGAGAGCCTTTTATTATCGCCAAGGCCGGCAAGCCCATGGTCACCGTAACCGCGTTTTCTCCGCCGCCTGATTCGGCAAGGCGGATCGGTTTTTTGCAGGGCATGATCACGGTTCCGGACGATTTTGACTCCATGGACAAGGAAGAGATCCAGAGCCTGTTTGAAGGGGTGAAGTGAAACTGCTCCTCGACACGCACATGTTGCTCTGGGCGGCGGCGGGCACCTTGCCCGGAAAAGCCGAAAGTCTGATGGGGGGACGTTAGCAATACGCTGTATTTCAGCGCTGCCAGCATCTGGGAGATCGGCGTCAAGAAAAGCCTCGGCAGAAATGATTTTCGGGTTGATACGGAAGTATTGCGACGCGGGTTGCTTGATAATCAGTACTACGAACTTTGTATCACCAGCCTGCACACTCTTGCGGTGGGTGACCTGCCCATGCTCCACAAGGACCCCTTCGACAGAATGCTCTTGGCGCAGGCCAAAAGCGAGGGAATATCCTTGCTGACATCGGACAGCATCATGCGTGATTACCCCGGCCCGGTACTGTTTGTGCCCAAGACGCCGTGAGGGATGGTGGCCGGGACAACCGCCGCACCCCGCGCTTATTTCATGTTTTCGATTGGAGTAAGTCATTCACTGTCCAGACCCTGCCTCATCCCGGCACCGGCGTAGCCGGCCATTTTCGACGCGTATGCAGAAGCCTCAGAATTTGAATCGCCAGACCTTGATCACGATAAACCAGGACATAGGGCAGACCAGGCACTACCAGCTCCCGAGTGCCCGTTCTGGCTCCACTGCGCCCCATCCGGGGGAACTGATCCAAGCGTTCAGAGGCTGTCCGAATCGCCTGGGCAACCCGTTGGGCGGCCTCGGCATCATCGGCAGCAATGTGTTCGAGTACGCTGCCCAAATCCTGCAGGGCGAGCGCCGTCCACCTGGGCATCCTAGGCCCCGTATTTGTTGAAGGTCGCCGTCACTTCGTCCGGGGAAGCGAACTCGCCCCTGTCGGCGGCCTCAACGCCTTTTCCGACCTCCGCCACAAACCAGGCCTGATGCTCCAGGATGTCGTCCAACGCCTTGTTCAACAGCCAGTTGCGGCTTCTGCCCAAGGCAGCGGCGACAGCGTCGATACGCTCAATCTTGTCTTTGGATGCCCTAAAACTGGTCGATACGGTTTCTGCGCTGTTCATGCTATTTCCTCCGTGCAGTCACAATAACTACAAGCGACTGCACTGACAAGCGCCGCCCCTGCCTCTCCTGCACGATGCCCCTCTTCTCTGGCTACGACAGCCATATCAAGTCGCCCCCCCCAAATGATGACCAAGAAGTTCCAGACCAGTGGCCCGACATTGCCAATGTGAACGGGCACCCCTATAGCGCCATTCCGTGGGCACCCTTAATGGAGCCAGTTCATGGGCACCCCTAATGGAGCCACCCCGGGTTTGAGAGAGCCTTAAAAACACTTCGCTCGGACTTCCTCAGCGTTTATCCCCTTTCTTCTAACACACAAGGAGGAAGGGAGATGGCCAACAGGAGG
>NZ_JADBGG010000088.1 GCF_014873765.1 Desulfomicrobium macestii
TTTAAGGAGTTTGATTATGTCAGAACTCGTATGCTATTGTTTTGGCTATACATCCGAAGATATTGAGCAGGATGTTATTCAAAACGGAAAATCTACAATTTTTGAACGTATCATGAACGAAAAAAAGGCTGGTGGGTGCCAGTGTGCTGAAAAGAATCCGAAAGGTCGCTGATGTCTTTCAGACGTTCGTCAGTTGGCGGACCAAATTTTAAACAAGACAAGCATTTTACAAAATTTTAACAAATGATTTTTTTATATACGAAACTATTTATATATTGAAAAAATCTCAAAAATATAGAAGGTTGCCATGAACAAGGAGCTGTTATGGGACTTGGCAACCAGAGTGATGACCAGAGTCAGGTGTTTGTCATGTGTGCGGATTTACCGCGCTCACCTGGACACGTTTTTTATGACCGCTTGCAGTCGGTCTTGATCAAGGGCGGCTTTGACCGTTTTGTCGAGAAGCTCTGTGAGCCGTATTATGCGTCTGGTCCCGGCAGGAAATCCATTCCTCCAGGTCGATATTTCAGGATGCACTTGGTTGGCTATTTTGAAGGTATCGAGAGCGAGCGCGGGCTTGAGTGGCGGTGTTCCGACTCCTTGTCGCTGCGAAAGTTCCTACGACTCTCCCTGACCCAGAGGGTTCCGGACCACTCCAGCCTGAGCAGAATCCGCCAACGGTTGCCCCTGGAAGTCCATCAGGAAGTATTCGGCTGGGTGTTGCAGGCGTTGACCAAGTCCGGCCTGGTAGTTGGGGAGCGCCTTGGTATCGATGCTTCGACCATGGAAGCCAACGCGGCCATGCGTTCGATCGTGCGCCGGGATACAGGAGAAACGTACCAGCAGATGCTTGAGCGCATCGCCAAGGACAGCGGGATCAAGACGCCGACCCGTGAAGAGTTGGCCCGCATGGATCGCAAGCGCAAGGGCAAAAAGCTTTCGAACAAGGACTGGAAGTCGGAGAGCGACGAGGACGCGCGGATTACCAAGATGAAGGATGGCCGCACCCACCTCGCCTACAAGCCCGAACACGCCGTGGACCTGGACACCGGAGCGATTGTCTCCGCCGATATCCACAAGGCCGACCAGGGGGACACGACGACGATCGGCAAGACGCTCGAATCCGCCAGGAAGAATCTTTCCGACATCGGTTGTACGCCGATAAGCACGGCTCCGACGGAGGTCATTGCGGACAAAGGCTACCATTCTCGGGAAGTAGTGAAAGAACTGGATAGCGGAGTTTGGAAGACGAGGATCGCCGAGCCGAAGGCGAACGGGTTGTTCAACTGGAAAGGTGACCATGAGGCACGGCGGGCCGTTTACAATAACCGCGCCCGGCTGAAGTCAGCCAAAGGGCGCGAGTTGGCAAAACGACGAACGGAATTGGTCGAGCGAAGTTTTCAGCATGTGCTCGATCGTGGAGGCATGCGACGAACGCACCTTCGAGGGCAGGAAAACGTCCACAAACGATATCTCCTGTGCGTGGCCGGGTTCAATCTCGGCCTGCTGATGCGCCAGTTGATAGGTTTCGGGACCCCGAAGGGGTATTTTTACCTCAATTCAGCGCAAATTTTTGTTTTTGCTTGGGGATGGATGGTCGTTTCGATGATTTTTGTCGAGATGAGGAGCGAGACCGGCGAAGAATTCGTCGGAGCGCAGATTACCGTAGAGCGGTGTTAATCATGAATAAATCAACGGGCTG
>NZ_JADBGG010000089.1 GCF_014873765.1 Desulfomicrobium macestii
CCGAAAATCGAGACTTCTTCATCTTGCCCTCCGTGAGGCAATCTTTACCAGAAATCTCTATTTATCAATGGCTCGGTTTTAGGGGAAGGCTACACTCTGATCCAAAAGGATGGGCCGAGAAGCGCAGCCAGGGGGATGTGGGGCAGATCTTGAATTATTTCTACCTCTCGAGTCGATCCTGGAAGACTGCTGAAGCGCCACATCGGATACAGGCCTGCACTGGCAGAACATTGAGTCGAAGTTCGTGTCCCAAAAACTGAGACACCAAAAAACAGTATTAGCCCCCGCCAGTTTGAATGCAATGGCTTGAGATTCAACAGTCTCAAGCCATTTTTTTTAACCCGACGGAAGGAACGCGCAATCTTCAGCGTTCTCGCATCTCCAGCGTCTTAAAGTAGTAATCTCCCAGCGCATCGTGCAGCGCGTTGGCGGCCAGTCGGGTGCAATGGCGGTCTTCTTCGGGCATGCAGTTTGGTCCGCCCGAGGCATGCAGTATGGTGTCGCCCATGATGGCAGCCACCTCTTCGCAGGTCTTGTTCACTGTCAGTTCCGCGTGAGGCAAGGTTCAGATCTTGAATCTTGAATTTTCTGGAGTGACTCCTCTCTATGGTCCGCCCACTCCGCATAGAATTTTCTGGAGCCATCAACCATGTGACATCCCGGGGCAATGCATAATCTTCCTTTTTTCTGGACGATATCGACAGGAGCACCTTTCTTTCCGTGCTCGGGATAACGTTGCACCGGTTCAACGTTATTTATCATGGCTATTGCCTGACGACAACTCACTTTTATTTGCCGCAACTTCGGCCGCAAATCTTTCCAAAACCCTGCGGCAATTACACGGCGTTTACACGCAGGCATTCATTCCTCAGTGAGTAAAATTCTTCGGAAAATGGAATATTTCAAGAGTCAAGAGCCGCCCCTAGATTCCCCGATTCCCCGTTATCCTGGATTCCCCGTGAACCTTTTGTAAATCGCCACTTCCTCGGCTTTACATTAGCGGCGACACCCACTACCAGCTCTCCAGCCGCATCGTCTCGGCCTGGGAGCTGGCCCAATGCGACCTGTCCGTGGCCCTGCTCTGCATCGGCTTCACCGGCGAGGTCCTTCGCACGCCCCCTGGTCGACCGCGACCACTGGCAACGCCTCATGGGCGCATACATGTACGGGATCGTGACGCACAGTTTTCCCGGCAAGGTCGTTCGTAGTAGCACAAGAAGCCACTGTGTGCATGCTGATTGAGGCATTGTCGGTTTCGGTTATGGAAGTTTCACAGTAACTCGCTGTCATTGTTGGTTTCAGGGATATTCATATCTAACAAAATCAGGGTTTTTGACACATGCAAAATAACTCGTCTGCTGACCACGCAAAGGAAAACCTGCCTTTACAGTTTAAGGTATTGAAGTTGGCGTTGCTTATTGATGTGTCTTCCTGTCTACCTGTTATAGCGATCGCCATACTTTCAAATTCGATGATACTTCTTACTGATATTTATGATTATTCATACAACATTATTTCGGGAATTATCTCTGTTACTATTGTTAACAAGCTCATTAAGGGAAAGATAACATCTTACCCTAAATCCGTGAAAAAGTTGCATTGAATATACAGTTTTGAAACATTTTGCACTTGAAATAAATCAATGATATCGGTATATTGAACTTGCTTTTC
>NZ_JADBGG010000090.1 GCF_014873765.1 Desulfomicrobium macestii
CGGGCAGAATAATTTGCAAAGTGCGAAATCTGTCGCTCAGTTAACTAGCGCTCTGAGCGAACTGGCAAAACAGTTTTGGGAAAAACGAGGATAACGCTTTTCAGTATCTCGACAGGGATAACTTACTTTACCATCGGTATCCCTTTTAGCCGCACAAATTTTAGCCATGGCTTTTCAGGAAGTCAGGGCTATCAGAATGGCCTTAGAAAGCCTAGTCAAAGAGCTGTCACGAGAACACCGTTAGCTTAGCGTACGATTTTTTCCGAATTCTGCGGTTCCCCCTACTGGGTCAATGGCCCTCGCGCGGTCGATCAGGCTGGCTGGAAGAAAATTATCGGGGACAAACCGACCCTGATCATGCTCGATGAGTTGCCGCCCTACCTTGAAAACGCGAGCACTACTGTCATCGGCGGCGGTACGCTGGCTACCGTGAGCACCTACACACTCAGCTGCCTGATGAGCGCCGCTCTGGAGTTACCGCGTTGCTGCATTGTGATTGCCAACCTATCCGGCAGCTATGTGGCTCAGACCAAGGCAATTGCCGAAGCAATCTCTAACCTCCAGCAAGAAGCCAGTCGCCAAGCGAGCACCATCACCCCCGTGCAGTTGGCGGGTACCTGTTCATCCCTAGCGCCTCTCCGCCTTGATGCTGGCAGATTCAGTCTGGCCTCGCGGTTCGACCTACCGAAATATCGGCGGTTACATTGTCCCCAGAGCTTCAGACCCGGCTGTTACCGGCCACGCCTGTCTGGGTAGGGAACGAGTGGTGGAACAGTCGGTTCCGTCGGGCGTTAACCTGCGGAACAGAAACCCATGCGACTTTCAGGTCGCACTGCCGAAATAATACTGGTTTCCCTTCTTGGTCTGGTGCATTTCCGGGTCGCGCTTGCCGTCCTTGTTCTTGGTCGAACTGGGCGCATTGATCAGCGTTGCATCGACGATGGTGCCCTGGCGCAGCGACAGGCCGCGGTCGCCCAGAGCCATTGATGACAGCGAGGATGCCGGCCGCCAGCTCGTGTTTCTCCAGCAAGCGGCGGAAGTTGAGAATGGTGGTTTCGTCGGGGATGCGCTCCAGGTTCAGCCCGGCAAACTGGCGCAGGATCGTGGTTTCGTACAGCGCTTCCTCCATCGCTGGATCGCTGTAGCCGAACCAGTTCTGCAGCAGATGCACACGCAGCATCGCCATCAACGGGTAGGCCGGACGGCCACCTTCACCCTTCGGATAATGTGGCTCGATCAAAGCAATCAAGCCCTTCCACGGCACCACCCGATCCATCTCGATCAGGAACAACTCCTTGCGGGTTTGCTTGCGCTTGCCAGCGTACTCGGCGTCGGCGAAGGTCATCTGCTTCATCGGGAAACTCGGTGGGTGGAATCCGGGTATTTTGCCAAAATCTGGAAGTCTTCTTCAGAGTTTCCCTAGTGTGCGCTCTCTTGCTTGGATGGCATTACGTTCTGGCCCAACGTTACTGTAGCGAATCCGCAGCAGTATCAATCAAAGCCTCCTGTATCCCGCGTGAAGAAAGACGCTACGTTGCGCCCGTTCTTCCACGGCTTCGCTTGCCGCCGGTAGTGTGCGGGATCTTCAGCAAAAAGAAAGACCATGGCATATGTGGGTTGTACCACCAAACCACAACTCCCGGAGGAATCTGCCATGGTCAG
>NZ_JADBGG010000091.1 GCF_014873765.1 Desulfomicrobium macestii
CTCGACTTTCGGGGTTGTTAGTAAAGTCGTCGAAACAGAAATCTATTGGGAATAATTGAATATTTTGATTGAGGGGATCCTCCTTCTGTAGTAGTTCTTTTGTTACCACACAACAGAACACAAAAAAAGGAATCCCCGCATGCAAACTACAAATAATGCCATCGATTTGCAACTCATTAATAACGAGTGTGAGAGCAGAATCGATTCGTTTTTCAGTCAGTTCGGAATTGCGACCATTGCGCGAAATTCAAGTATCAAGAAAGCAAGAGGATATTCTGCTTTGACCATTCTTCTGAACATCTTTGTTCTTCCGTTCATCGGAAAGAATATCTATCGAAGCATCGTCATCAATCCTAAAAGCGATGTCGGAAAAGATGCCATCTATGAGTTCATGCGCTCAAGCAATTTTGGCTGGAGAAGATTCTTGCTCAAACTGGCCTTTGGCGTTCATGAATTCATAGACGGGTTGACCAACAAAGATCGCGAATCCGTGCTCATTCTTGATGATTCCACTATTGAGCGTCCCAGATCGAAGAAGGTTGAACTGTTGGCAAAGGTTCACGACCATACGACCGGGCGATTCCTCAAAGGCTTCAAGTTGCTCACGCTGGCCTGGTCCGATGGATCAACCCTTTTACCTCTGGACTTTGCGCTGCGCTCTTCTGCGAACAAAAAGCAACGATACCAGGAAGTTTCCAAAGACCTTGATAAAAGATCATGCGGTGCGCGGCGGCGTCAGGAGGCTGTGACCAAATCGACAGAACTGGTTGAGCCCATGATTGTGCGTGCGCTGAAGGCCGGCATCAAGGCCAAGTACCTCCTTATGGACAGTTGGTTCGCCATGCCCACCCTGATCTCCGATGTGTGCAAGCACATCCCCGTCATCTGCATGGTCAAACGCACGCCCAAGATCCACTACATCTTCGAAGGACAGAAGATGGACGTGACGCAGATTTACAGCCAGATCCGCAAACGCCGAGGCAGAGCCAAGATCCTGGCCAATGCCCAAATTGAGTTCAAGGATGGCCTCAAGGCTAAACTCGTCTTCGTGCGAAACAAGCACAAAAGAGACTGGCTGGCCTTGCTTACTACTGACCTCATCCTTGCCGATGAAGACGTTGTCCGCATTTACGGCAAGCGCTGGGACATCGAAGTGTTCTTCCGCACGGCCAAGCAGCATCTGGAACTAGAGAAAGGCTGCCAAAGCCGGGACTTCGATGCCCTCATAGCCCACACGACCATCGTGATGACCCGGTACATTTTTCTGAGCATCGAGAAGCGTAGGACGGAAGATCCAAGAACCCTCGGCCTGCTGTTCCATCGCTGCTGCGAGGAGGCGGAGGACTGCACGCTCGTCAAGGCGCTGTGCCAAATCCTAGGCATTACCCTGGAAAACCTGAAGAAACTTGGCGAAGCCCAGAACGAGGCTGAACGCATACTGCTTGAGGCTTTCCGAGACGGAATACGCAGTTTGGGGCGCAATTTCGATTATATTTTCAATGAACAAAGGTTGTTAGCTACTAATGGCTAACCCCGAAAGTCGAGAA
>NZ_JADBGG010000092.1 GCF_014873765.1 Desulfomicrobium macestii
CCGCCTCATCCCCAAACTTCCCAACAATCTTCGCACCCAACCCCGCGAGTCCGAATTTTTCGACAGCGCTTACAATCTTGATGGCCACCACATTGGCGGGGATTGCGTCCGTTGCGGCGCCCAGGGCGATTTCGGAGGCTATGTCGGCTGCCTCGTCCGTATCGCCCGCATCAATGGCCTTGGCAAGTCGGTACGCATCATACGCTTGGAGCCCTTTGTCCATGAACTCAAGGAGCACCGGAATCACAAAAAATGCGTTGTTTTCAGCCGCATTGCCGCCGGTCGTCGCGGCCGTATCGATATCCCGTTCCGCCAAGGCGGCGGCAATGCCCGCGGCAAGCCTGCCCATGTCCACGCCGGTGGACTCAAGCCGGACGAGATCAGCCTTCAGTTGGAGCGCTTCCTCATCCGTCAGATTCATCAGGGCTTCTGGATTATCGATCTGACTGTAAACGAATCGTTGGACAAAAGCCTCCGCCGCCATCTCCCCGACCACGGCCCCAATGGCTCCGGCCGCCGCATCGCCGCTTAACGCCTCACCCATGGCTGCGCCCAGTGCTGCATGGGCTATCTTGTTGGTGACATAGTTGAGATCGCCTTCTCGTGTGGCCAAACCGATTTCACCGGCGACCTGCGCCCCAAGGGTGATCACGGCGGCCGTACGCAGGCTGTTCGCGAAGTTTTTTCCCAGATCTCCGCCATTTATAGCGGTATTTACACCTGCCGACACGCCCGCCTGGATGGCCGTACGTTCCAGAGCCGTGCTGAGAACTTTCATGGTTGCGGTCATGTCCTTGGCCTGACTCAGCAAACCGGGATCATTGGCCACGTCCGTCGCACTCATGAGCCCACTCGTCAGACCCGCCGTCAGCATGACCGTAGCCAAGGAACGGACTGTGTCCTCGGTCGTCATGGCCTTGAGCACCGCGCCAACGTCGCCTTGGTTGGCGACGAGTTGCACGGTGGCCTGGGTGACAAGGGAGTTGAAGCCGGCCGCCACGGCAGAGTGAACGGCCAATTGTGTCGCCGTCAGGCTCGCTGCCGTCGTTGCTCCCGCCGTGGCGCTTGCAGTCGCGGCCGTTGCCGCGGCTCCTGTTGCCGTATTGATGCCGGTCAGCGCTGTCGCAAAGGCCGCTCCCACCCCGGTCACCGTCAGCGCCACTGCGATTGCCAGGGCCACCAGTTGCACACCCGGCCCTCCAATGCCGCCATCCTCGTGCTTCCACTGGTCGTGGGCTTCCTGCACGGCCTGCCAGTTGACGTCGTCACGCTTGAGCAGCTCGCCCATCCAGCCAAGGCCCGGGGCCTGCGCCAGCTGTTCTATGTCCTGCCGGACGTTTCCGGTCTCCCTGTATTGGACCACAACCCCGTTCGCCGTGGTGATACTCAGCTTTCTGGCCGATATTTCCGTGTGCTGAACCGCTTCGTCCTGCTTCCCCTTGTCGGACGATGACCAGGAGAAGTAGCCCGTGTCCGATTCGACATGGCGTTCAAAAAA
>NZ_JADBGG010000093.1 GCF_014873765.1 Desulfomicrobium macestii
TAGACAACGGGAACCAGCACCTCATGCCCTTCCACCACGCGGGTTTCGAGCCAGACGATGTCCGAGGCCAGGGCCGCGACCTGTTCCGCGCTCAGGGCCACGCCAACGCTCAGATTCAATTCTTCCCGGGCGGCGATGGCGTTGTCCATGAGCGCGAGCATCTGCTCTGCGTCGCCCGACAGGGACTCCGAAAGAAAACGCCCCCCCGTGAGGGCGAAAATCTGCTCGCGCACCAGCCGGGTTTCATGGAAGGCGTCGCCTAAAAGCTGCTGCCGCGTCTTGCTCAGATCAATGCCCGTTTGGCGCAGGAAATAGTCGGACCCATAAAACAGGGCCATGCTGGTCAGGGCCGGATTGGTTTCGATGAGATAGCGGTGGCCGGGAGTCGTGTTGACGATGAACAGGCCGTCCCTCGGCAGAAAGCCGATCAGGTCGTCAAGATGGGCCACACTTTGATCCAGGCTCTCCGGCCTGGGCGGGGCGATGACGCTGCCGCTTGAACCGATGCCGCCGTCATAGGATATGGACCCGATCCCTCCGGAGGCCATCCCCGAATTTTCCGAAATGCCGTTCATGGCATGGTCCGCGCTGATCAAAACCCTGCCACCCGCGCTTATGGTGCCGTAGGCATGGTCGATTGCGGTCCTGACCACCTCCGTTCCACGCCCTTCCACAACCAGTCGCGGACTTTGGTGCTCGTTGGCATGCGCCCGGGCCCATTCAATAGTCCGATGTTCAAAGATATCCTGACCTGCGTTTTCAAAGGAATCGGCAACGATGGATATGTCGCCGGTGGCAGTGGAGATCCGGCTGACATGATTGCTCAAAGATTCTGCCTCGATATCCACGTTGACGGCGGCCGCGATATTTGCGCCGCTTTCAAGACCCGTGACCTCATCCCGGGTTATGGATTCAAGATAGGCGGCGACCTTGGATCTGTCCTTATAGTGCTGGACAGCCATGTATATGCCCCGGTCGACCACCCGGCTCTTCAGGCTGGAGACCGCCGCGATATCTTCGGAAGTTCCGCCGTAAAGCGCGAAACGCGCCTCGGCGGCGGCAATGGCCGCATCCAGTTCCGAACGCGGGATCACGTTGCGATCAAGGCCAAATCCGAGAACGTACAGTTCGGCCGGAGTGATGATCAGGGCGTTGCGTTCGCTTGAAACCGCACTGGAACCCGGCAACATCCGGTAGAGATCCTGGGCCTGATCCCATTTGTCGCCGAAAAAGGAAAAAATCCCTCCCTTGCGGCTCAAGACCTGCGTTCCCGGCGTCAGCGCAAAATCCGGATTGGTGTTTTTCACCACCTTGGCGCGGATGGACATGCTGCCTTCCAGGGTCTCGATGGTGCCCGAATCGTTCTTCAATTCGAGCATGCGACTCCCGGCGCTCAAACCTTCCAGCACCAT
>NZ_JADBGG010000094.1 GCF_014873765.1 Desulfomicrobium macestii
GGGTTCCTCGCTGTTTCAAGTGGGTAGGGGCCTTGAACCCCTGACCGCATCCGGGTAATTCGTTCGCCTATGAAAGACACCGACCTTTTCCAGTTGGCCCTTGGCTTGACCCCTCCGTGGGAGGTGGTTTCTTGCGAGTTCGATCCGCAACGACAGCGCCTCGACATCAGGCTTGGCTGTCCTCGCGGCAGCATGTTCGCTTGCCCTGAATGTGGCCAAATGGGCCTCAAGGCTCACGACACCGTTGAGAAGACGTGGCGCCATTTGAACTTTTTCCAGCATGAGGCCTACCTTTCGGCAAAAGTTCCTCGTGTTCGATGCGACAAGTGTGGAGTCAAACTCCTGCCTGTTCCGTGGGCTCGACCAGGAAGCGGCTTCACGCTGCTGTTCGAAGCCATGATCATGACCCTTGTCAAAGCCATGCCGGTCAAGACCGTCGCCGCCTATGTTGGCGAGCACGACACGCGTTTGTGGCGCATCGTGCACCATTATGTGGACCAGGCCCGTGAGCGAGCTGATTTCTCGGAGATCACACGGTTCGGCGTCGATGAAACCGCCTGCAAGCGTGGCCACAACTATGTGAGCCTGTTCGTGGATCTGCAAGACCGCAAAGTCCTCTTCGCCACCGAGGGCAAGGATTCTTCAACCGTTGAGCGCTTCAAACAGGATTTCTCGGCACATGGCGGTTGCCCAGAACGTGTTGAGGAAGCCTGCTGCGACATGTCTCAAGCGTTCATTGGCGGAATCCGGGAGCACTTCCCCAAGGCTCAAATCACCTTCGACAAATTTCACATCATGAAAATTATCAACGAGGCTGTGGACGAAGTCCGCCGCGCCGAGCAGAAGGATCGTCCGGAGCTCTCTAGAAGTCGTCATGTCTGGCTCAAAAATCCTGAGAATCTCAAGGCTAGCCAGGCCGAACGTCTCAAAGAACTCAGCCTGCCCAAGCTCAACCTGAAGACAACCCGCGCCTACCATCTGAAGCTCAATTTCCAGGAGCTGTTCACGCAGCCAGTGGAGCAGTCAGAAGCATTTCTGAAGAAATGGTACTTCTGGGCCACGCACAGCCGACTGGAGCCAATGAAAAAGGCCGCGGCCACAATTAAACGACACTGGAACGGCATCTTGCGTTGGTTCACCTCCGGGATCAGCAACGGCATCCTCGAAGGGCTCAACAGCCTGGTTCAATCCGCGAAATCCAGGGCGAGGGGCTATCGATCAACTCGAAACCTGATCGCCATGATCTACCTCATCGGGGGGAGGCTTAAATTTGCCCTACCCACTTGAAACAGCGAGGAACCA
>NZ_JADBGG010000095.1 GCF_014873765.1 Desulfomicrobium macestii
GAAGTGGCCCCGGAAATTTGCACAAGCCTTTAGGTGGGAACTCTGCTAGTCCCGACCCCTTCAAACGCAAATGATTAGGGAGCAGAGAATGACGAAGAAGACGAGACGGAAGCATTCAGCCGAGTTCAAGGCCAAGGTGGCTTTGGCAGCGATAGCCGGCGACAAGACTCTTGCCGAGCTGGCGCAGCGTTTTGAGGTGCATCCGAACCAGATCACAGAATGGAAGCGGCAACTCAGCGAGCGGGCTTCCGATGTCTTCGGCAAGCCATCCGCCAGCGAACCCGAGGTGGATTTGAAGGTTCTCCACGCCAAGATCGGTCAACTGACGCTGGAGAACGATTTTTTAGAAAGCGCACTCAGCAAGGTGGGATTGCTGAGCGCAAAGCGATGATCGACCGCGAACACAAAGTATCAATCACGAGACAGGCCGAACTGGTCGGAATAAGCCGCGGCAGCGTCTATTACCAGCCCCGGACGGTGAGCTCCGCCGATCTGGCACTCATGCGCCGCATTGACGAGTTGCATCTTGAGTTCCCGTTCATGGGCGCCCGAGCGCTCCGGGACCAATTGGTTCGAGCCGGATTCCGCGTAGGTCGCAAGCATGTAGGCTCGTTGATGACGCGCATGGGGATTGTCGCGCTGTACCGCAAGCCCGGCACCAGCAAGAAACATCCTGGGCACAAGGTATACCCCTATTTGCTTCGGGGCCTGCTCATTGAAAGAAGCAACCAAGTGTGGGCCCTGGACACGACCTACATTCCGATGGCCAAGGGTTTTGTATACCTGACCGCGGTTGTGGATTGGGCCAGCCGCAAAGTCTTGGCGTCGAAGGTCGCGATCACGCTGGAGGCGTGCCATGCCGTCGATGTCCTCCAGGATGCTTTCAACCGTTATGGCACGCCGGAAATCGTAAACACGGATCAAGGCAGTCAGTTTACGGCTGTCGAGTTCGTAACAGCCGTCCGGGATCGCGGTTGTAGACTGAGCATGGACGGTCGTGGGGCCTGGCGCGATAACGTGGTTGTCGAGCGCCTCTGGAAGACAGTGAAGTACGAGCGGGCCTATCTCCACGCCTACGACACGGTGAGCGATGCCCGGCGGTCGATCATGGAATATATGGATTGGTACAACAGGGAGCGTCCACATTCGCGGCTAGGCAGAAAAACTCCTGACGAGGCCTATGCCGAACAGATGCCCCAGGTAAAAATGGCGATGTAAGAATGGCGGAGATTCCACCTAAAAATCAGGCGAATCTGTTCAAACAAACTGAGCCACTTCT
>NZ_JADBGG010000096.1 GCF_014873765.1 Desulfomicrobium macestii
GCATCATTGTTCTTTCGAGAGGCGGTCTGAAGCTCAAAGCCAGATATTTCGATATATTGAAGGTTTTTATAATCGTCGGCGCAGGCATTCGTCGACTGGTTACCAAGCGCCTGAGGAATATGAACGGCTGTTTATCAAGATAGCTGTTTAGGGAAATGAACGTGTCCTCTATTGCGAAGACAGGTCACCTCGAAACTCCCTCGCGGGCCTCGTACGGCGGAATCGTTGCGTGCAGGTCGCACGAGTGAGGCAGTGCGGCCGGCAACGATTTCGCCGTACGAGGCCAGGCTCGGTCAGACAGTCGAGGCAACCTGCCCGAACCAACCCGCCCCGCCACGGCACTGCGATGCTATGAATTTCCGAAAGAACACTGCGATCCAAGCGGTACTTCCATGCTTCGGTCCTTCGGCATCACGATGCGTCATCCCCGCGAAGGCGGGGATCCATCCGGCGTTGTTGTGAGAGGGCGCGGTTTTTCGCTTGTTTGGAGTGTGACGGGTCGGGTTGGCCCGGTCAGGCCGCCTCGAAACTCCCTCGCGGGCCTCGTACGGCGGAATCGTTGCGTGCAGGTCGCACGAGTGAGGCAGTGCGGCCGGCAACGATTTCGCCAACGATGCCAGGCTCGGTCAGACAGTCGAGGCAACCTGCCCGAACCAACCCGCCCCGCCACGGCACTGCGATGCTATGAATTACCGAAAGAACACTGCGATCCAAGCGGTACTTCCATGCTTCGGTCCTTCGGCATCACGATGCGTCATCCCCGCGAAGGCGGGGATCCATCCGGCGTTGTTGTGAGAGGGCGCGGTTTTTCGCTTGTTTGGAGTGTGACGGGTCGGGTTGGCCCGGTCAGGTCGCCTCGAAACTCCCTCTCGGGCCTCGTACGGCGGAATCGTTGCGTGCAGGTCGCACGAGCGAGGCAGTGCGGCCAGCAACGATTTCGCCAACGATGCCAGGCTCGGTCAGACAGTCGAGGCAACCTGCCCGAACCAACCCGCCCCGCCACGGCACTGCGATGCTATTAATTTCTGGAAGAACGCTGCGATATCCCCGCGGCACGTTTATGCTTCGGTCCTTCGGCATCACGACGTGTCATCCCCGCGAAGGCGGGGATCCATCCGGCGTTGCTGTGAGCGGGCGCGTTTTTTTCTTGTTTGGAGTGCGGCGGGTCGGGTTGGCCCGGTCAGGCCGCCTCGAAACTCCCTCGCGGGCCTCGTACGGCGGAATCGTTGCGTGCAGGTCGCACGAGTGAGGCAGTGC
>NZ_JADBGG010000097.1 GCF_014873765.1 Desulfomicrobium macestii
TGAAATAGTTCCGACTTGATCTGACACTTCCTCTTGAAATTTAAGAGGTTCTCCCTTTTGATGGGGTTGCAAGACAACCATCAACGAGCACCATGCTCAAAGGAGAACCTCATGGCCAATTTCAATCAGAACGTCATAAAACACAAGCTGGGACTGCTCAATCTCGCTGAAGAACTCGACAACGTCTCCAAGGCCTGCAAGCTCATGGGCTTTTCGCGCGACACGTTCTACCGGTACAAAGCTGCCAAGGACGAAGGCGGAGTTCAAGCACTCTTTGACAAGAACCGACGTAAACCGAATCTTAAGAATCGGGTTGATCCAAACGTCGAAGACGCGGTTGTCGCTTATGCCACGGACTTCCCTGCTCACGGCCAAGTTCGGACAAGCAACGAGTTGCGCAAGGCCGGGGTGTTCGTTTCGCCTTCCGGTGTCCGCTCTGTGTGGCTCAGGCACGAATTGCACAACTTCAAGCTGCGCCTGAAAGCCTTGGAAAGGCTATCTTCCGAGCAAGGTATCGTCTTGACTGAGGCACAGGTGCAGGCTCTGGAGAAAAAGAAGGACGATGACCTGGCATGCGGCGAGATTGAAACCGCTCATCCCGGATATCTTGGCAGCCAGGATACGTTCTATGTCGGCACGATCAAAGGCGTAGGTCGCATTTACCAGCAGTCTTTCGTGGACACGTATTCGAAATGGGCTGCCGCAAAGCTGTACACGACAAAGACGCCCATCACGGCTGCGGATATGCTTAACGACAAGGTCCTGCCTTTTTTTGAAAGCCAGGATATGGGCATGCTCCGCATCCTCACGGACAGGGGGACAGAGTACTGCGGCAGCTTGGAAACGCATGATTATGAGCTATTTCTCGGCATCTTTGGCATCGAGCACACCAAGACCAAGGCTCGGCATCCGCAGACAAACGGAATATGCGAACGCTTCCACAAGACGGTCCTCAACGAGTTTTACCAAGTCGCTTTCAGGAAAAAAATCTTCTCCTCACTGAAAGAATTGCAAGGCGATCTGGACGAATGGATGGACTATTATAACGGTGAACGGACACACCAAGGAAAAATGTGTTGCGGGCGGACACCACTCGAAACTATGCTCGACGGTAAGCGCATCTGGCAGGAAAAGGTCGCTGGCTTGAACTAAATCCGACAGACCTGCACCCCGTTAAAAGGGCGACTGTCAGATCAAGTATGAACTACTACA
>NZ_JADBGG010000098.1 GCF_014873765.1 Desulfomicrobium macestii
TGACCTGCCGGGAAACTTCGGACCACTCAATTCTTGAGAGTTTCCCCACGGTTCAGGTTTTTCCCATACTGCCGACAGAAATGTTCTGGCGTCATGTTGTTCAGGCTTGAATGCGGACGAATGGAGTTGTAGTGCCGCCTCCATTCCTCGATCACAACCCGCGCCTCGGACCGACACCGGAACCATTCCATCGACAGACACTCATCGCGAAATTTGCCGTTAAAACTCTCGTTCAAACCGTTCTGCCATGGCTTCCCAGGCTCAATCAGCGCCAGATCCAGAGACTCCTGAGCCGCCCATCTGAGCAGCGCCTTCGACACGAACTCCGGTCCGTTGTCAGAACGCAGGCTCAGAGGGGCTCCACGTTCGCTGATCAGGCGGGACAGCACCTCGATCACCCGGCCCGATCTGATGCTGCCGGCAACGTCTATAGCCAGGCATTCCCGCGTGTATTCGTCCACCACAGTCAGGCATTTGATCTGCTGACCATTGGCGCAGGCGTCATAGACAAAGTCGTACGCCCACAGTTCGTTTGCTCCCATCGGCAGTTGCGGTCTCGGGCGGGACGCCGCCACTCGTTTCCGAGGCCGCTTCCTGGGCACCTGCAACCCGGCCTTGGACCACAGGCGGAACGCCTTGTCGGCGCCCATGACATGCCCCAGACGCTCCATGAACACGTTGATCCGACGATATCCAAAGCGCGGATACGTCGCAGCCAGGTCTGTCATAGCCGCCATCAGCGGCTTGTCCCGGGCTTCCAGCCGTGACTCGTAGTGGAGCGACGACCGGGAAGTGGATAACAGCGCACACGCCCTGCGTTGTGAAAGTCCGCGACTCCTGGCGTATGCCACCTGGAGGCGTCGGGCGGGTGCGCCTACCACTTTTTTGCGGCGATCTCCTTCATGACCTCGATTTCGAGGTCCCGTTCCGCAAGGATCTTCTTCAGTCGCGTGTTCTCTTGTTCCAGCAACCGCAGCCGCTTCACGTCATCGGCGGACATGCCGGCAAACCGCTGTCGCCACGTATAGATCGTCTGCTCGCTGATTCCATGCTTCTTGGCCACCTGGGCCACCGGACTGCGGTCAGCTTCGCGCAGGATGCCCACCATCTGCTCTTCGGAAAATCGTCCCTTTTTCATCAGTTCCCTCGTGGTTGAGGGGGAACCTATCTCAAGTTTCGACTGGTCTGAAAAGTGCCGGGCAGGTCA
>NZ_JADBGG010000099.1 GCF_014873765.1 Desulfomicrobium macestii
TCTGGCAGGAAAAGGTCGCTGGCTTGAACTAAATCCGACAGACCTGCACCCCGTTAAAAGGGCGACTGTCAGATCAAGTATGAACTACTACAATTCACTGAATTGATCCCTTACTTGCTGCGTAAACCTTCCAGTATAAACTCTTCCAGTTAAAATTTTCACTAAATCTTCAGACGGGCTATCAAATTCAGATCTAATTTCTTCAATAAGAGCCTTATAATATTTTAAATTACTTGCTGTGCTTATAATTGTCTGAAGATCAAATGAATTTTTAGTGAATTTTTTTAATTCCTCAACACCTGACTCTGTGTATTGCATCAAGTTGAATTCGAAAAATGGACGCTCATCCATTTTATTTTCTTTTTCCAGGTCACTAAAAAATACATATCGAATTCCGTCAGTCAAAACTCCAAAGCGAGCCTCTGTAACAGAAAAGTATCTGAAGAGCTGTCCTGCGTGTTTTGCTTCCAAGTCAGATCCTACAGGTTTACATTCAATCAGGATAACTTTTTGCTTGTCGAGTTGAATTGCATAGTCAACCTTTTCCCCTTTCTTGACTCCATGGTCTGCAGTTAGTTCTGGTATGACCTCTTCTGGGTTGAAGATGTCATATCCAAGAGTTTGGATGAATGGGAGTACAAAAGCTGTTTTTGCAGCTTCTTCAGTCAATACTGATTCTTTTTGCCGCTGGATACGAGTAGATAACTCTGCAATCTTGTCTATAAAATCCATTATCAACCCCCTTTTTAATTTGAGTAAAAAGACATCTTGAGATAAATATCAGACATTCACTTATTATTATAAACAAATTTTATATTTATATTTCTCTCTGACACTCATAACAAAACGCCTTCCCCCCAAACCTCTCCTTATTATTCCAACAAAACCGCGCCACATTGCCCGGAATCGCCGCCCTGCACTTGAAGCAGTAATACTTCCTTTCCACCTGCCCCTCCGCGCCGTTGCTTCTATCAATCACGGTCTGAATTGGATCAGTCGCCGCCTCGATCCCGAATTTCTTGCGGTAGTTATTACTCCGAGCCCTAAACAGTTAACATTTTAGGCTGCGTATCGAACATGTTGTCCGTGGAAATACTTCTGAACAATCGAGGGCCTTC